>NZ_JASONC010000003.1:0-160317 GCF_030217065.1 Corynebacterium sp. UMB4614 | reverse complement strand
GGGCCGTGGTGTGTCGGGCTCCGAGGGGTACATCCGGTTTTGGGCCGTGGTGTGTCAGGAAACGCGCGAATTGTGGCACAGCATAGCCCAAAACTGGGTTGTGGGGGTCGGCTCTCCGGTTTTCCAGGCCTTGCGGGACGTTTTGCAGAGTTTGATGTCGGAAAATCGTGAAAAACCGGCATTAAACTCTGCAAAACATAGAGAGTGGGAGGGATGGGGTGCTGGGGCCAGTGGGTCGGGGCGGACACTTGTGCGGTTTCGGGCCGTGGTGTGTCGGGCTCCGAGGGGTACATCCGGTTTTGGGCCGTGGTGTGTCGGGATCCGAGGGCACATCCGGTTTTGGGCCGTGGTGTGTCAGGAAACGTGCGAATTGTGGCACGGCACAGCCCAAAACGGGGATCCGTGGGGTCCGTGGGGTCCGGGCCGGGTACTGGGCTGTGTCGGGCACCGGGCTGGGCCTCGGGACTGCCAGAGGGGCTGAGGTGCTGGGAGAAGCGGAACGCATGTTTTGCAGAGTTTGATGCCGGAAAATCGTGAAAAACCGGCATTAAACTCTGCAAAACATAAAGAGCGCCCGGGCTGGGGTCAGCGGATCCTACAGCCGCGCGGGCTTGGGGCAGCAGCCCAAGGGGCGCATCCGGTTTTGGGCCGTGGTGTGTCGGGCTCCGAGGGGTACATCCGGTTTTGGGCCGTGGTGTGTCAGGAAACGCGCGAATTGTGGCACGGCACAGCCCAAAACTGGGTTGTGGGGGTCGGCTCTCCGGTTTTCCAGGCCTTGCGGGACGTTTTGCAGAGTTTGATGTCGGAAAATCGTGAAAAACCGGCATTAAACTCTGCAAAACATAAAAGAGCCGAAGGGGTGGGGTGCTGGGGCCAGTGGGTCGGGGCGGACACTTGTGCGGTTTTGGGCCGTGGTGTGTCGGGCTCCGAGGGGCACATCCGGTTTTGGGCCGTGGTGTGTCAGGAAACGTGCGAATTGTGGCACGGAACAGCCCATAACGGGGGCTGGCCATGCCTGGGGCTTTAAAAGCTACAGCCGCCCGGTCCAGGGGAAGCGGGCGCGCAGCTGCTCGTTGGCGAAATCCATCGCATCCGCATAACCCAGGCAATAATCCCAGGTCACATAATCCTGCGGGGAGGGTGCAGCCGAAGGCTCATGCACCGGCAGGTGCTGGTGGTTCAGCATGGAGACGATATTCGACTCGATGATCCCCCAGTCGTAGTAGTGCTGCTCATCGCAGTCCTCGCAGAGCATCGCCACGCCCCGCACGCCGTGCGGCTCCAGCAGCTCCCGGAAGACCCGCACATTCGCGAGGTCTTCACGCAGCGCGGCTTCCTCAGCCGCGTCGATCGGCTCCATGACATCATCGCCCTCGATGGGCCCCAAAAGGGACGCCGGATCGTTCGGATCATCCGCGAAGGGATCCGGCGGCATCTGATAGTTACTAAAGCTCACGAAACCCACCGTACCCGCAAGCCAACCCGGAAAACACATTGCAGACGTTTAGCGCTAAAGTAAGGGCTAATAAAAGCTCGTAACCGAAGCTGCGCTAGCGATTCCGGCACAACCCGCAGGCAGGTGCGTGTCTCGCGGGGAAAGCGGAAGACCTTCGCCAGTGCGGATCGTGCGCTGACAATGCGATGGAAGGATCAGGCCTTATGGCAAACCCACAGTCCACTAACAACTCTCAGGCAGCCCAGCGCGTGGAGACCGGGGGCGACGATCCGAACAAGGTCGCTCTCACCGGGCTCACTTTCGACGACGTCCTCTTGATCCCGGATGCGTCCGAGGTCATTCCTTCCGCCGTGGACACCGCGACTCAGTTCTCGCGCAACATCAAGCTGAACATCCCAATCGCATCCGCAGCGATGGATACCGTCACCGAGGGCCGCATGGCCATCGCCATGGCTCGCCAGGGCGGCATCGGTGTGCTGCACCGCAACCTCTCCGTCGAGGCGCAGGCCGAGCAGGTCGAGATCGTCAAGCGCTCCGAGGCCGGCATGGTCACCAACCCGGTCACCGCGAGCCCGGATATGACGATCGAGGAGGTCGACGAGATCTGCGGTCGTTTCCGCATCTCCGGCCTGCCGGTCGTCGACGAGGATCAGACCCTCCTGGGCATCATCACCAACCGCGATATGCGCTTCGAGCGCGACGTCAACCGCCCCGTCCGCGAGGTCATGACGCCGATGCCGCTCGTCGTTGCCGAGCAGGGTGTCTCCGCCGACGCCGCGCTGCGCCTGCTGTCGGAGAACAAGGTCGAGAAGCTCCCGATCGTCGATGGTGCGGGCAAGCTGACCGGCCTGATCACCGTCAAGGACTTCGCGAAGCGCGAGCAGTACCCGAACGCTGCGAAGGATTCCTCCGGCCGTCTCCTCGTCGCCGCTGGTATCGGTACCGGTGAGGACGCCTGGAAGCGCGCCACCGCCCTCGTCGACGCTGGGGTGGACGCCCTCGTTGTCGACACCGCGCACGCCCACAACCGCGGCGTGCTGGACATGGTCTCCCGCGTGAAGAAGGAGTTCGGCGACCGCGTGGACGTCATCGGCGGCAACCTCGCGACCCGCGAGGCCGCGCAGGCGATGATCGACGCCGGTGCCGACGGCATCAAGGTCGGTATCGGCCCGGGCTCCATCTGCACCACCCGCGTCGTCGCTGGTGTCGGTGCCCCACAGATCACCGCGATCATGGAGGCAGCCGTCCCAGCCCGCGCCGCTGGCGTCCCGATCATCGCGGACGGTGGCATGCAGTACTCCGGTGACATCGCCAAGGCCCTGGCAGCTGGCGCATCCACCGTGATGCTGGGCTCCATGCTGGCGGGTTGCGCCGAGACCCCGGGCGAGGTCGTCACCGTTGGTGGCAAGCAGTACAAGCGCTACCGCGGCATGGGTTCCCTGGGCGCGATGCAGGGCCGTGGCCTGACCGGCGAGAAGCGTTCCTACTCCAAGGACCGCTACTTCCAGGCCGATGTGAAGTCTGAGGAGAAGCTGGTGCCGGAGGGCATCGAGGGTCGCGTGCCGTTCCGCGGGCACCTGGACCAGATCCTGCACCAGCAGGTCGGTGGCCTGCGCGCCGCCATGGGTTACACGGGTGCCGCCACGATCGAGGAGCTGAATAACGCTCGCTTCGTGCGCATCACCTCCGCTGGCCTGCGCGAGTCCCACCCGCACGACGTGCAGGGCATCGCCACCGCACCGAACTACGACCCGAACCGCTAAACCCCATCGGTCGGCTTCGCGCACACCGCCGGAGCCGGCCGCTACCGGTTAGCCTCGTTCTAGAGATAAGCCTCCCACCCCTGACCAGCGGGGTGCGCCGCCCACACCACCGCAGCGCACCCCGCTGGCCCACGAAATAAGGACCAACATGCAGGAATACAAGGACATCGGCCGCGGTCGCTCCGCACGCCAGGTCTTCGGACTCAACCAGATCGACATCGTGCCTTCGCGGCGCACCCGTTCCTCCCGGGACGTGGACACCTCCTGGCGCATCGATGCCTATGAGTTCGACTTCCCGATCATGACGCACCCGACCGACGCCGTGGTCAGCCCGGAGTTCGCCATCGAGTTCGGCAAGGCCGGCGGGCTGCCCGTCATCAATGCGGAGGGCCTGTGGGGCCGTGCGAAGGATCTCGACGCCGCCTTCGGCGAGATCGTTTCCGCGGCCGAGCGCGGTTACTTCGGCTCCTTCAACGAGGGCGCGGACGAGGACGTCGCGGCCGAGGCGCTGGAGACTCCGGAGTTCGCCGCGAACCAGGTGCTGCAGCGCCTGCACCAGCAGCCGCTGGACCTGGACCTGCTCCAGGAGCGCCTGCAGCAGGTGCGCGACTCGGGCGTGCGCTTCGCGGTGCGTGTCTCCCCGCAGCGCGCCCGTGAGCTCGCCCCGACGCTGATCGCCGGCGGTATCGACCTGCTGGTCATCCAGGGCACCCTGATCTCCGCGGAGCACGTGGACACCGATGGTGAGCCGCTGAACCTCAAGGAGTTCATCGGCTCCCTGGACGTCCCGGTTATCGCCGGGGGAGTGGTGGACTACACCACCGCCATGCACCTGATGCGCACCGGCGCGGCCGGCGTGATTGTGGGCGCAGGCCCGGTGACCAACAACCAGTCTCTGGGCATCGACGTCCCGATGGCCACCGCCATCGCCGACGCTGCCGCTGCTCGCCGCGACTACCTGGATGAGACCGGTGGCCGCTACGTGCACGTCATCGCGGACTCCGAGCTCTCCTGCTCCGGCGATATCGCCAAGGCCATCGCCTGCGGTGCGGATGCCGTTGCCCTCGGCGCGCCCCTGGCTGCCGCGGAGGAGGCCGGCGCCCCGAACTGGTTCTGGCCTTCCAGCGCAGCACACCCGAAGCTGCCGCGTGGCACCGTGGATGCGCTGCTGCCGCCGACCTCCGTGCCGCTGAACCAGCTGCTCTTCGGCCCGACCCCGGACCCGCTGGGTCACGAGAACCTGGTGGGTGGCCTGCGCCGCTCCATGGCGAAGTGCGGTTACACCGAGGTCAAGGCCTTCCAGAAGGTGGATATCGTGGTCCGCTAGAGCCACGAAAAGAGCGCGCAGCAATGCTTAGCTCAGCGCGAATCCATGCCTGACTAATAGCGCTGCGCGGTGCCGTAAAGCTCAGAAGAATGAAGCGGTCGAACTCCTGTTTGTGAGTTCGACCGCTTTCTTCATTTCCAACATGACAATCAAATATTCGCTCGGTAAGTTGAGAGCTGTCTGCCTTATTGCAACGGGCGATTGATTCAACTTCTTTTGGAGGAATATATGAAGCGCGCACACAAGCTCCGCACCGCTGGTCTCATGAGCATTCTGGCTTCCGGAGCTCTCGTCCTCGGGGCGTGCTCGGATGCCGGCGAAAACGGGGCACAGGACTCCCAGAACAACGCCTCGGGGGAGGGCTTCGAGTTCAGCAACTGCGGCTTCACGATGCAGCTGGATAAGCCAGCCGAGCGCATCATGTCCGTCGAGCAGGGCACCACGGACAACGTCCTCGCCTTCGGCCTCGGCGACAAGCTCGCCGGCTACTCCCACCAGAAGGACGCCCCGCTGGAGGGCTACGAGGATGAGATGAAGAAGTCCACGGAGGTCTCCCCGGAGATCGCCACCGCCGAACAGATCCGCACGGTGGACCCGGACGCCATCGTCTCCCCGTTCGAGTCCGTCTACACCGACGACCAGTCCGGCACCCGCGAAGAGTGGAAAAAGCTGGGCGTTGCGACGTGGTACTCCAACGTCGAGTGCCGTGACAAGGACGGCAACGAAGGCAAGAACGGCTTCGACCTCCTGCTGAAGGACTACCAGCAGCTCGGCCAGCTCTTCGGCGCCGAGGACAAGGCCGCCGAGCTCGAGAAGAAGCACAAGGAGCACGTCGACGCAGCCACGGAGAGCGTCAAGGACGCACCGAAGGATCTCTCCGGCGCCCTGCTGTACTCCATCTTCGACGGCGCGCCCTACATCGGCGGCAAGCTCTCCATCGCACAAGACATCTTCGACCTCACCGGCGTGAAGAACGTCTTCGAGGACGCCAACGAGGCATGGCCGGAGCTCAGCTGGGAGGCTCTGGCCGACAAGGACCCGGACTTCATCGTCCTGGCTGACCTGCCGGGCCGCGGCGCACCGGGAGACAAGGCCGAGGAGAAGATCGAGATGCTGGAGAAGGACCCAGCAACCCGTAACCTCAAGGCCGTGAAGGAGAAGCGTTACGTCATCGTGAAGGGCATCGGCCTGTCCGGCTCCGTCCAGTCCTACGAGCCGCTCGAGGACGTCGCTGAGTACGTGAAGAACTGGAAGAACTAGGTATGGCATCGAGCACTGACACTCGCCGCGAGCCCGGAAAGGGCGCGAAGGCATCCCCCCTGGAGGGCACGAAGCTCGCACCCGCGCGCCGCGTGCCCACCTGGGTGGCGTGGGTCGTCGGGCTGATCCTGCTGGCCCTGGTGTGCTACATGGCCCTGTTCATGGGCGCGGCCACCCTGACTCGCGACGAGGTCTGGGGCTCGATCACCCACAAGCTCGGCATCTTCGCCAGCGATAGCCGCCCCGCTCCCAGCCTGATCCGTCAATCCATCCTCTTTGACCTGCGTATTCCGCGCATCGTCATGGGGATCTTCGTCGGCGCGGGCCTCGCGGTCGCGGGTGCCTCGCTGCAGGCGATCACCCGCAACGATCTCGCGGAGCCGTACCTGCTGGGTGTTTCCTACGGCGCCTCCACCGGCGCGGTCGTGGCTCTGCTGCTCATGCCCGTCAGCTTCGCGCTGGGCCTGACCGGCGGCGCGGCCATCGGTGCCCTCCTGAGCTTCGGTCTGCTGATGCTCCTGCTGCGTGGCACGGGCTTCGTCTCCACCCGCGTGGTGCTCACCGGTGTGCTGGTTGGCCAGTTCTTCTCGGCCATCACCAGCCTCATCCTGGTCGCCCGCGGCGACGCGGAATCCGTCCGCGGCATCACCTTCTGGCTGCTGGGTGCGATGGGCGCCTCCCGCGCCAACACGATGTGGATCGTGCTGATCACCGTGGTCATCACCAGCCTGCTGATCTGGATGATGTCCCGTTACCTGGACGCCATGAGCTTCGGCGACGAGACCGCGAAGTCGATGGGCGTGCCCGTCGTCGGTGTGCGCGCCGCTGTGCTGATCCTGGTCGCCCTCATGACGGCAGCGACGGTCTCCGCCGTCGGCGCGATCGGCTTCATCGGTCTGCTCGTGCCCCACGCGGTGCGCATGATTGTGGGCTCCTCCCACGCGCGCCTCATCCCGCTGTCTGCCTTGGTCGGTGCGATCCTGCTGGTGTTCACCGACGCCCTGGCCCGCAGCGTGTTCCAGCCGCAGGAGGTCCCGGTCGGTGTGTTCACCGCACTGCTGGGCGTGCCACTGTTCTTCTTCATCCTGAATCGGGGGCAGCGAGTATGAGCATCGTCGAAATCCAGAACGTCTCCATCACCTACCACCGCAAGTCCACCCCGACGGTGGCCAACGTGGACGCCTCCTTCGAGGCGGGGACGGTCACCGCGCTGGTGGGGCCGAACGGTGCCGGTAAGTCCACCTTGCTGAAGTCCGTCGCCGACGTCGTGGACTTCGACGGCGAGGTCATGATCGACGGCGCCCCGCTGCGCAGCTACAGCCGACGCGAGAAGGTCAAGCAGGTCGCGTTCGTCGCCCAACACGGTAACGCGAACTCCGAGCTGCTGGTCCGGCAGGTCGTCGAACTGTCCCGGATGGCCTCCAAGGGGCCGTTCGCCCGGCAGACGGACGAGGACCACGACGCCATCTCGCATGCGGTGGAGCACGCGGACGTCGCCCATCTGATGGATCGCACGTGGAACACCCTGTCTGGCGGTGAGCAGCAGCGCGTCCAGCTGGCCCGCGCTATCTCGCAGAGCGCGAAGGTGCTGGTGCTGGACGAGCCGACGAACCACCTGGATATCCACCACCAGTTCCGCCTCATGGAGCAGTTGCGCCACCTCGCGGCCGATCACAATGTGTGCGTGATCGTCGCGATGCATGACCTGGGGCTGGCCTCCCGCTACTGCGACCAGATTGTGCTGTTGGAGGACGGCGCGCTCGTGAAGTCCGGCACCCCGCACGAGGTCTTCACCCCGGAGCGGCTGATGAGCGTGTTCGGGATCGACGCCGAGATCACCACGGTGGGCGGGCACCTGGACCTCGCGGTCAACAGTGCGGTGCCGAACTGGAAGCACCATCACGAGCCGAAGGAAGACCTCGCGCACTAAGGCGGTGCGAAGTGCCCACGGGTGTTACCCACCCCGTGGGGGACTAGCCATATATGCGATAGGATGAGCAGCGTGAATCACCAAAATCATCAGCCAGTCCTCGTGGTGGATTTCGGCGCGCAGTACGCACAGTTGATCGCGCGCCGTGTGCGTGAGGCTCGGGTCTATTCCGAGGTTGTTCCGCACACCGCCACCATTGAAGAAATCAAGGCCAAGAACCCTGCGGCCATCGTGCTGTCGGGTGGTCCGAGTTCGGTCTACGCCGATGGTGCACCGGCCCTGCAGCCGGAGCTGCTGGAGCTGGGCGTGCCGGTGTTTGGCATTTGCTACGGCTTCCAGGCCATGACGCACGCGCTCGGCGGCACCGTCTCTGAGACGGGGCAGCGCGAGTACGGCCGCACCGAGGTCGAGCTCCTCGATGACGGCGGCGTGATGCACGCGGGCCTGGGCTCGCACAAGGCCTGGATGAGCCACGGCGACGCGGTCTCGCAGGCTCCGGAGGGCTTCACCGTCACCGCGAAGTCCGCCGGCGCGCCGGTCGCCGCCTTCGAGTGCCTGGATCGCCGCATGGCCGGCGTGCAGTACCACCCGGAGGTTATGCACAGCCCGCACGGCCAGGAGGTGCTGGAGCGCTTCCTCACGGAGGTTGCGGGCCTGGAGCAGAACTGGACCGCCTCCAACATTGCCGAGGAGCTCATCGAGCAGGTTCGTGAGCAGATCGGCGAGGACGGCCGTGCTATCTGTGGCCTCTCCGGTGGCGTGGACTCCGCCGTGGCCGCCGCGATCGTGCAGCGCGCCATCGGCGACCGCCTGACCTGTGTGTTCGTGGACCACGGTCTGCTGCGCGCAGGGGAGCGTGAGCAGGTGGAGAACGACTTCGTCGCCGCGACCGGCGCGAAGCTGATCACCGTGGACGAGCGCGAGGCCTTCCTCAAGCGCCTGGACGGCGTGACCGACCCGGAGGCCAAGCGCAAGGCCATCGGCGCGGAGTTCATCCGCTCCTTCGAGCGCGCCGTCGCTGGCGTGCTGGCCGACGCCCCGGAGGGCTCCACCGTGGACTTCCTGGTCCAGGGCACCCTGTACCCGGACGTCGTCGAGTCCGGCGGCGGCTCCGGCACCGCGAACATCAAGAGCCACCACAACGTTGGTGGCCTGCCGGATGACGTCGAGTTCAAGCTGGTCGAGCCGCTGCGCCAGCTGTTCAAGGACGAGGTTCGCGCGGTGGGTCGCGAGCTCGGCCTGCCGGAGGTTATCGTCGCCCGTCAGCCGTTCCCGGGCCCAGGCCTGGGCATCCGCATCATCGGTGCGGTCAACGAGGAACGCCTGGAGACGCTGCGCGCGGCGGATAAGATCGCCCGCGAGGAGCTCAGCGCCGCTGGTCTGGACGGCGAGATCTGGCAGTGCCCGGTCGTCCTGCTCGCGGACGTGCGCTCCGTGGGTGTGCAGGGCGACGGCCGTACCTACGGTCACCCGATCGTGCTGCGTCCGGTCTCCAGTGAGGACGCCATGACCGCCGACTGGTCCCGCATCCCTTATGACGTGCTGGAGAAGGTCTCCACCCGCATCACCAACGAGGTGGCGGAGGTTAACCGCGTGGTGCTGGACATCACCAGCAAGCCGCCGGGAACCATCGAGTGGGAGTAATCCCAGCAGCTTGAGGCACCTCCCTAGCAGTGCTCCTCAAGCAGAAAGGCGCGTCGCACGATGAGGTGCGGCGCGCTTTCGCGTTCGTGGGGAGGCTGGGGCGTGGGCTAGCCAGGATCGGCGGGCAGTCCGCACTGTAGGGCAGGGGCACTGGCGTTGAGCTGGATCGTGCACCTGGCTCAGAACGCGGGGGCTTAAGCGTCGTCCCGAACCTGCCCGGTCCCGGGCTCGGCGAGATAGCGGGTGCCGTCGATGCTGGGGAAGGAGATCCACGCATAGGCCCCGGCCAGCGCGAGCACGATCAGTGCCGCGATCCAGGAGTGGATCTGGAAGGCGGGCAGGATCATCAGCGCGAGCCAGAGGGGGAATAGCGGCATGATCTGCGCGACGGAGGTCTTGTACTTCCGCCCCGTCGACTCCACGGCCGCGCGCACCTTCTTGCGGTAAGGGTGGCTGAAGGTCACGAGGAAGCCCGCCCCGATGGCGATGACCAGCACTAGGACCTGCCAGGTCGTCGCCAGCGGCATGACCATCGCTGCCACGCCGAGCCCGAGCAGGAGGGACGCGGCGGCGCGCACGCCCTCGGGGGCGCGGACGAGGATGGTCGCCTCGCTGGGGGCGCTGCCCTGCTTGTTCCGCGGTGCGCTGTTCTGGGATGCGCTGTCCCGCGCTGCGCTGTTTTGCCGCGCTGCGCGATTCTGCTCAGCGCGCGGGGAGCGCTGCGGGGCGGGGCGCTGGGCGTTCTTGCGGGGCTGGTTCTTTTTGCTCATATGTGCCGAGTCTAGTTCCTCGCGGGCGCGCGGTCTTTTTCGACGGTGAGCAGGGCGTTGGTGAACCGCGCCAGGTGAGTCTAGAATCCCTGAATTAGAACACCTGTTCGACTTGTCTGGTCTGTTTTCTATTTTTTAGGACGTCAATCCGGTCGGCCTGGCCGGAGCTGTGAACTCAACCTTAAACCCCGGCGGGAGCTGGCTGGCCTGCATGTTTTCCGAGCTGATGGTGTCGATGTAGAGGAGGGAGCACCGTGCCCATGCTGATCGATGAGAGCAATGTTGTTCATGCGATCGAGAAGCTCAAAAGCGAGCGCGCGGCGGCGCGGGCTGCAGCGCAGACTGTGGCCACGGGTTCGCGTGCGGCGGAACCTCGGGGCATGGCGGAACCTCAGGGCGCAGCGGAGCCACGGGGTGTGGCTGGGCTGCAGAGTGTGGCGCAGCCTCAGGTTGTGGGCCAGGAGGCGGAATCTGCCCGAGCGGCCGCGCCGCTGCGCGCGGTTGCGCCCGAGCCTGCGACGGTGGGGCGGGCGCGGGTGCTCGGCATGCCCGAGTGGCTCGCGGGCCAGCTTGCTGGCGGTGGGCTGGCGCGTGGGGCGGTGACCGCGATGGCGGATTGCCCCGCCGCGGTCGTCGATATTCTTGCGCATGTCACCGCGAACGGCGGGTGTGCTGCGGTGGTGGGGTATCCGAACCTCGCCCTGGCGGCCGTCGCTGCGGCGGGCGGGGAACTCTCCCGGCTGATCATCGTGCCGGATCCCGCGCCGCACGTCGGGGCGGTGCTCTCGACCCTGGCGGAGGGGGTGGATCTGGTGGTCTACGTACCCGTCCAGCGGGTCACGCCCACCTTCGCTCGCCCCGTAGAGGCGCGGCTGCGCAAGAGCAGCTGCGCGCTGCTCAGCTGTGGTGCGCCCTGGCCGGGTGCGCGGCTGAACCTCGACGTGCAGGTGGCTGGCGTCCACGGACTGGGGCGGGGGAGCGGGCGTATCCGCTCTATCAGCGTGGCCGGGCGCGTCTGGGGCAAGGGGCAGCCGCCGCAGCGCATCACGGCGGAACTGACGGGCCGCCGCGATGGTGCTGGTGGCCAGGTCGATCGGGGTCGGATCGAGGTGGCGCTGTGACTGGCCAGGGGAAGAACAGTGCCGAGGCGGGCGCTGCCGCGGCCGAGCGCGTGACTGTCCTGTGGTTCCCGGATTTCCCGGTCTACGCCGTGGGGCTTGCCCGCGGCTGGGATATGCTGCGGCCTGCTGCCACGATCGCGGACCATCGCGTCCAGGCCTGCAATGCCGCTGCCCGGGCGCAGGGGGTGCGCCAGGGGATGAAACAGCGTCACGCGCTCGCGACCTGCCCGGAGCTCCGGCACGCGCCCGCCGACCCGGTGCAGGAGGCCACGATCCACGAGGACATCGTGGCCGCCCTCATGGACATGGCTGCTGGAGTGGAAACACTGCGCCCAGGCCTCGTCGCGCTGCCCACCCGACCGCTGGCGAATTACTACGGCGGGGAGGCTGTGGCTGTTGAGCTCCTGCTGGACTCCGCAGTCCGGCTGGGGGTGGAGTGCCTGGCCGGCACAGCCGACGATCTGATGCCCGCCGTGTGGGCGGCTCGTCGCGGGGTGCATGTCCCGCTCGGTGGAAACTCCAGCTTCGTGCCCACCCTGCCCATCGGGTTTTTGGCGGTGGAGGCTGTGCTGAGCGCCCCCGCTGAGCTGGTCAGCACCCTGCAGGAGCTGGGGGTGCGCAGCCTGCGGGACTTCGCGGCGTTGGGCCGGAAGCACGTAGCGGGGCGCTTCGGTGCCGAAGCTGTGTACTGGCACCGCGTGGCGTGCGGTGAACCTGGTCGGGAGGTCTCCCCGCAGCGCCCCACCCAGCCCGTCGAGGTGCTGCATCAGGTGGAGGAACCCATTCGGAGTACCGAAACCGCGGCCTTCGTTGCCCGCCAGGCAGCCGCCCGGTTGCACGGGGAGCTCTTCCGGCGCGGGGAGGCCTGCCTCCGGCTGACCGTAAGGGTCCACTTCAACCCGCCTGCGGAGTACACCGGCCCCACCGTGGTGGAGCGCGCCTGGCGCTGCCGCGAGCCCCTGACGGAAGAGGACACCGCCCAGCGCGTCCGCTGGCAACTCGACGGCTGGATCACCCGGCTGCGCGCCAAGGTTGGCGAGCCGGAGCAGGATGGCTTTGAGGATTCCGCCGCCGGAGTGGTCGCCATCGAGCTGCTCCCGGTCGAAACGGTGCCCGCCGGTACTATCGCCGAACCTCTCTGGGGCGGGGCGGACGAGGGGCTGCGCGCAGCTCGCGCCGCCGCTGGGCGCGCACAGGCCCTCATCGGCATGGCCGCCGTGCAGCAGGTCGTCCACCGGGGTGGGCGCGCCATCGGTGGGCGCGTTCTCACGCTGCCCTATGGAGAGGAAGTGCCCGAGGAGGTTTCCGCGCAGCCCACGACCCAATGGCGGGGTGAGCTGCCCGCGCCGCTGCCCGCGACCGTGGGGGAGGCCGCTAACCCCAGCGCGGGGCACCCGGCCGCGGCGATCGCAGTGCTCGGCGAGCGCGCACAGCCCGTGCACGTGACCGGCCGGGGTTTGATGAGCGACTCGCCCCAACGGCTGCGGTGGGGTAACCGAACACTATCCATCCGGGGGTGGGCTGGCCCCTGGCCCGTGGACGAGCAGTGGTGGGCCGAAGGAAAGCGCTACGCGCGCCTACAGATCGCCACTGATGAGGGCGCCTACCTGCTGGTATGCAAGGGCCAAAAGTGGCGAATCGAGGCGACTTACTGAGAGTCGACTGAGTTGCGTTAACGCTGGAAAGTGGGGCGAGGGGGGTGGTGGCGGAAAAATAAAACGGAAATAGTTTTTCAAAGGAATGTACTGGAGCTAAGAAAATAGTAAGCTGCCAGACACTGGGGCGAACCGGGGTCATTCCAGAGAACGAGATACCCCGGCAAGCGACAGGCGGGACCGCCTAGCGCACCCAGTTCCCAGTCCTCAAAGACACAAAGGCCAGCGCGCCGGCGCGGGTCAGAATGAAAGGGTCCAAAGAAATGGCGACCAAGAAGATCAACGCAATCGGCAAGGCCACCATTGCCCTCACCGCAGCGACGGCCGTCGCCATGGGCGGCGTCACCGCCGCAGGCGCAAGCCCGCTGGGCAGCCTGAGCAGCCTCGGCTCCTCCGCCCCGAAGGACCTGGAGCAAGCTCAGGGCAAGGAGTACAAGCTCGGTAACGTCGGCGGTCCGGCCTGGAACGTGGACGTCTACAAGCAGCTCGTCACCGGTGCTGAGACCGTGCGTCCAGGCGCGACCGTCAAGACCCGCATCAAGATCCAGGGTGTGAAGGGCGAGAAGACCAAGGTCAGCGACCTCATCGAGCGCATGCCGGAGAGCTTCCAGCTGGTTAAGGTCGAGACCTTCGAGAACGGCCTCCTCGGCAGCAGCGTCAAGCAGCTCGACCAGAGCCAGTACGGCGTGACCACCAACGACGGCGTCAAGCAGGTCAATGTCGGTCTGAAGGAAGGCCTGCTTTTCAAGGGGGACAGTACCGTCAGCACCCACAAGTCCCTCGTCGTCGACTTCACCTGGAAGGCTGGCTCGAAGGAAGGCACCTTCGCCACCGGCGGTGGCGCAAAGGTCGGCGCAGCCATCAACAACTACAAGGTCTTCGACAATGGCCCGAAGATCACCGTGAAGAAGGGCGCTTCCAAGCCATCCGGCAGCATCTCCCTCAGCTCCTAAGAGCACCCGTGGGCCTTCCGCCCACCTCACGGGCGTGAGCCCGTAAACCCCGAAGCGGCCGCGATCAACCGATCCGGCCGCTTAGGTCTGCCTAAGGCCTTCCATTTGGTACCTTGTCAGTTATGGCTACCAGCAGAAATCCACTCGCGGGAGTCTCGCCACACGAGTTCACCACCGAACAGCTCGACGACGCCCCCACCATTTGCTCCACCTTCACCGGAGAGCAACTCGCTGGCACCGCAAAACCCGGAAAAATCATCCTCTGCCTGGAGTTCTACACCGGCTGGGGGCACGACATCCTCGACGGCACCGCCTTCGGCGCCGAACTGAACGCGAAGATCAAAACCTTCCTCAAGGACAACGGGGCCGAACTCCAGTTCATCCGCCGCCCCGGCCGGGAAGGCCAGGACCGCCGCCAGAACAACACCCGGGTGCTCTATATCGCCTGGGCCACCGGCACCGAACCCGTCCTCGAGAGGATGGACCTGCCAGACGTCGAGGCCCTCCTGGACCTCGATCTGAGCACCCCGGGCAACACCCCGGGCGCCCGCCGCGTCGACCATCCCATCCTGCTGGTCTGCACCCACGGGCGCCGCGACCGCTGCTGCGCCGTCCGTGGCCGCCCGCTCGCCGCCGCGCTGAACAACCACTTCGCCGACACCGTGACAGGGGAAAACCGCACGTCCGAGGTCCGGGGGCGCAGCGCTCTCGCCCAGAACCACGCCGACGCCGCCGGAGTGGGAGCCGGACCAGTGGACCCGAAGCACGCCGAATTCGACGATCACCTCTCGGTAGACCCCATCGACCCGATCATCTGGGAATCCTCCCACACCAAGGGACACCGCTTCGCGCCCTCCATGCTCCTGTTGCCCGCCAACTATTCCTTCGGCCGCATGGCCGAGGGTGGGGCGCGCAGCATGGTGGAGCACGCCCAGCGCGGGGAGCTCTGGCTGCAGGGCAACCGCGGTCGCGGCTGCCTCGACCCCGCCAGCCAGGTCGCCGAACTCCGCGTGGCCCACGAGCTCGACGACCGCGGTCTGCCCGTCGGCCTCGCCGCGCTGACGTCCTGGGAGGAAACCCCAGAAGGCAGCGACGAGGACACCACGCAGGCAGCCCCCGACGTCGCCGTCCGCATCGTGGAAGACACCGCCTCGGGCCTGCGCTTCCGGGTCCGCATGGAGCGCCGGGACAGCGTCATGGTCGTGTCCTCCTGCGGAGATAACCCCAAGCGCTCGAAGTCGTGGATCGCCGTCGACTGCGAGGAGATCCTTGGCTAACCCGCGGCGTACCGAAGAGAGGAACCTCGACCAGGGCGGCATCCGCCACGCCATCGGGCTGGCCATGCCGGTGGGCCTCGGCATGGTTCCGCTCGGCCTGGCCTTCGGCATCCTGCTGACCCAGATGGGCTTCGCGTGGTTCTGGGCGCCGATCTTCTCCGTGGTGATCTACGCCGGCTCCATGGAGTTCCTGGCGCTCAGTCTCGTCACCGGGGGAGTGGGGCCACTCTCGGCCGCGCTCTACGGGCTGCTGGTGAACTTCAGGCACGTCTTCTACGCCCTGAACTATCCGCTGCACGTCATCCGCAGCAGGCTGGCCCGCGCCTACGGCATCTACGCGCTGACGGACGAGACCTATGCGATCGTCAGCGCCAACCCCAATCAGCGTTTCACCGGCCGCCAGGTCATCGCGATCCAGATCGTCCTGCAGTGCGCGTGGGTCGGTGGGGGAGTCCTCGGCGCCCTCTTCGGCGACGCCATACCCTGGAAACTCGAGGGCATGGAATTCGCGCTCACCGCCCTATTCGTCGTGCTGCTGATCGAGTCCTTCTTGGCCACCAGGGACGTCTCCCTGGTCCTCACGGCCGTGGTGACCGCCGCGGTGGCGCTGCTGGTCTCTCCCGGCAACATGCTGATGATCGCGATGCTGCTCTACTTCGCCGTGCTGCTCGCCCGTTTCTACCTCCCGGGCCTGGACCGCGCCCTTCAGCTGCGCTGGCGCACCGGGGACGAAAGGCAGGAAGTATGAGCCCCCAGCCCACTGTTCTGGCCGCCGACGCTGTCCACGCCGCCGAGGCCACCGGCAGCTACGGCCTGCCCGCCGGCGTGAGCCTCGGCACCACCATCGGCGTGCTGCTCCCGCTGTGTATCGTCACCGTCGCCCTGCGCGGCCTGCCCTTCGCGGCCCTGCGCTCCTTCCGGGAATCCAAGCTCGTTGCCTGGCTCGGCATGGGCATGCCCGTGGGCGTGATGAGCATCCTCGTGATCTACACCGCCGCCGACCGGATGGCCGCCCCCGGCGGCCTGGCCTCCCTGCTCATTGCGGTGGCCTTCACCACCGTCTGGCACCTGTGGCGCCGCTCCGCCACCCAGTCCATCCTGCTGGGCACGGTGTTCTACGTGCTGCTCGTCAACCTCGTCTTCTAGACGACGACGCCGCGCCCGTCACCGATGCCTCGTTCGTCACCGTCGCCCGCCCCCGCGGCAGCGCACACCGGTCCTCGCGCTCACCCCCGTTCGGCCAAAGCCCACTCGCTCCAGGCCCACCCGGTCCAACCCCAGCCTCGCTTTAGACAGAAAAAAGAACGCCGCCCCGCACCGAAGTGCAAGGGGGCGACGTCCTAAAAGAGGGGCACAAAACCCCGGTGACAGGTGAGCTCCTAGCGGCGCATAACCTTCTTGGCCAGCCAGTTACCGAACAGCTGAGCAGCCTGGACGATAACGATGATGACCAGCACGGTGATCCACGTGACCTCGTCATTGAAGGCGCGGTAACCGTAGACAATCGCGAAGTCACCCAAACCGCCAGCGCCGATGTAGCCAGCCATCGCGGACATATCCACGATCGCGATGAACATGAACGTAAAGCCCAGGATCAACGGCCCCAGGGCCTCCGGGATGATCACCGTGAAGATGATCCGCAGCGGCGAGGCACCCATGGACTTCGCTGCCTCGATCACACCCGGGTCGATGGTGACCAGGTTCTGCTCCACGATGCGGGCCGCGCCGAAGGTCGCGGCGATCACCATGCCCAACACCGCGGCCTTCAGACCGATACGGCTGCCCACCAGGGCGTCGCTCAACGGGCCGATGGCGGTGAGCAAGATGATGAACGGAATCGGGCGAACGAAGTTCACCAGGAAGTTGATCACCCAGTAGATGGGCTTATTCGACAGCACCCCGCCCGGGCGGGTGGTGTACAGCAGCATGCCGAACACCAGGCCCAGCAGGCCACCGATGACGAGGGTGGCCAGCACCATCGTCAGGGTGTCGTAGATCGCCTGGGTGAAGGTGCCGCCCAGCCGGTCCCAGTCCATCGCGGCGAGCACGAGGGTGTCCGGGGACGCGGTGGCAGGGGCAGTAGCGGCTGTGGTGGCGGTGGAGCCCGCGGCGGTCGGGAAAATAGTCAGCGCGCTCATCGGATCTCCTCAATATCGGTTCGCTGGGACAGGTCGGCGTAGAACTTCTCGATCGCTGCCTCACCGGCGGCGTCCTGAGCGGTCACGCGCACGGTCAGGCGGCCGAAGGAGTGGTTCTGCAGGGTGGTGACCCCGCCGTGGACGATGTTCACGCTCACATCCGCGGCCGAGAGCTCGGAGACGGCGTCGAAGAAGCCCACACCCTGGTTCATCGTGATGGTGAACAGGCGGCCGTCGCCGGCCTGCAGGGCGTCCGCCTCCACGTTGTCCGGGGTGTTGCGCAGGGAGGTAGCCACGAAGTTCTTCGCGACCTCCGTCTGCGGGTTGGAGAAGACCTCGTAGACCGAGCCCTGCTCCACCACGCGGGCGTTGGACATGACGACCACCTGGTCGGCGATGGAACGCACGACCTCCATCTCGTGGGTGATCACCACGATGGTGATGCCCAGCTCCTCGTTGACGCGGCGCAGCAGCGCGAGCACGTCGCGGGTGGTGGAGGGGTCCAGCGCGCTGGTTGCCTCGTCGGCGAGCAGCAGGCTCGGGTTCGTCGCCAGGGCGCGGGCGATGCCCACGCGTTGCTTCTGGCCGCCGGAGAGCTGCTCCGGGTAGCTGCGGCCCTTATCAGCCAGCCCCACGAACTCCAGCAGCTCGGCGACGCGTGTCTCGCGCTCGGCCTTCGGCATGCCCTGCAGTTTCAGCGGGTAGGCGATGTTGCCCGCCACGGTGCGGGAGGAGAACAGGTTGAACTGCTGGAAGATCATGCCGATATCGGAGCGCAGCTTGCGCATCTCCGGTTCCTTCAGCGGGACGATGTCCTGCCCGTCGAGCAGGATCTCACCGCTGGTCGGCTTGTCCAGCCCGTTGATCTGGCGCACCAGCGTGGACTTGCCCGCGCCGGAGTAGCCGATGATGCCCACGATGGAGCCCGGCTGGATGGTGATGTTCACGTCCTCCAGAGCGGTGACGGACTTGCGTCCCTGCTTGAAGACCTTGTGGACGTTGCGAAATTCGATTCCCGTTCCCGTGCGGTCGCCCCGCGGGGTTGCGGGGCCGGCCGTGTCGGGGGCGGCGGATGTGCCTTGGGCCATTGGAGTGCCTTCCGGTTTAAAAGGCGTGCCTCGGCTGGCGGGCTGGTGGGCCGGCCATGCGAGACACGCCTTTTGGGGTTGGGTTTTACTGCTCCTTGAGCTTCTGCTGGGTGGTGTCCAGCACCTTCTGCAGCTCATCGCCGGACATGGTTACGGCGACGGAGGTGCCCTTGGTCTGCTCGTCGATGGCGTCCTGGACCGGCTTGGAGTGCCAGATCTCGACGAGCTTCTTCAGGTCCTCTTCGTCCTTGCGGTCCTTGGTGGTCACGAAGCCGTTGATGTACGGCTGTGCCTCCTCCTTCTCCGGGTCGTCCTGGAAGATGGCGGTCTTCGGGTCGATGTCCGCGCGGTCCAGGAAGGAGTTGTTGACGATGGCCGGGGTGCCGTCGAGCCAGGAGGTAGCGGTCTGGGCTGCGTCGACCGGGGTGACCTTGATCTTGGACTTGTCGGTGTCGATGTCAGCCGGGGTCGGGGTCAGCAGACCTTCCTTCTTCAGGGTGACCAGGCCAGCCTGGACGAGGACGTTGATGGCGCGGCCCTGGTTGGTGGAGTCGTTCGGGATGGCGACCTCGCCAGCCTTCTCGACGTCCTTCAGGTCGGAGTGGTCCTTGTAGTACAGGCCCAGCGGCAGGATCTCGGTGGCGCCGACCGGTGCGAGGTCGGTGTTGTTGCCGTTGTTGTACTCGGCCAGGAACATCATGTGCTGGAAGTTGTTGACGTCGATCTCGCCGTCGGTCAGCGCACGGTTCGGGATGGAGTAGTCGTTGAAGGACTTGATCTCGGTCTTCAGGCCGGCGTTATCCAGCTCCTGCTTGAAGACCTGCCACTGCTTCTGCTCGGAGTCGGTGGTGCCGATGACGATGGTGTCGTCGTCGTTGCCGCCGGAGCAGGCCACGAGGCTGAAGCTGGTGGTCAGGGCGATCGTCGCGGCCAGGGCCTTGCGTCGAAGAGTCATGGTGATCCTCCTAGATCTGGGGGTGTCCGCCGTGTGCCGTCGTTGGCACGGGTGTTTTTTGTTTGGCGGGTCACTGTTTGTTGAAGGCAAATTTAGCACCGTGGGGCAGCATGGACAACTTGGTCTATTTTCTTGTCATTTATGCACGTGGTGTCGTCGATTTCTGCCTTGAGGGAATGGCGGTACTGGGGCGGTAGGCAGGGGTGAACGCTGCGCTATATCGAATGGGTGTTCGATTTAGGGTAGGGTTCTTTCCGTGACGTATACGCGCGGATTCAACAACCCCAAGGCCCTCAGTTGGTCGCGGATCGAGCGTATTCTTTCGGGGAAAACCACAGGTGAGAGCGTTGAAGCCCGATCTCGGAACGAGGTGGGGCGTGGCGAGCAGGGCGGTGGCCGACGTGGCGATTACCCTGGCGAGGCCCAGTCCGCGGAGCGGCTTGACCTCAGGCGCGGGAAGCAGCCTGATGGGATCCGCGGGGCGCGAACCGCGGCGGGGGAACCTGGGGGTAGGGCGCGCGCAGCCGCAGCGCACGTGGAGTTCGCGGAGCTGCGCGCCGCCAGCAGCTATCACTTCCTCCACGGCGCCAGCGAACCCGAGGAACTGGTGGAGCAGGCCATCGCACTCGGCATCACCGCGCTGGCCTGCCTCGACCGGGACGGCATGTACGGTGCTGCGCGCTTCGCCACCGCCGCCGCAGAGGCAGAGGGCGAGCTCAAGACCGTCTTCGGGGCGGAGCTCAGCCTCGACGGGGCTCAGGCCCCCGGCCTGGCGGTGCTCTGTCGCGGCCAGGAGGGCTACCGGCGGCTTAGCCGCAGCATCACCACCGCCCGGATGACCCACCGGGATAAGGACGCGGTCGAATACCCCAGCCTCGACGAGCTCGCCGAAGCAGCTGGTGGGCACTGGCTCGTCCTCATCGACGCCGCTCAGCTTTCCATCCCCGGCCGGGCCGCCAAATTACTAGAAGCCTTCGGCACACAACACTGCCTCGTGCAGCTGCAGCTGAGCATGGACCCGGCCGACGTGGACCACAACCAGGCCCTCCACGCCTTCGCCACCACCCACGGGCTGCGCGAGATCCTCTCCTCGCAGCCCACCTGCGCGACCCCCAGCCAGGCCCGCCTGGCTGGGGCCAAAGCCGCCCTACGGCGGCGCTGGGACGTCGCCCGCGCCGAACCCGTTACCCACCCCATGGGCGGATCCTGGCTGCGCTCCGGGGCGGAACTGCGACAGCTCGCCGGGGACTGCGCCTGGCTCGCGGAAGCCACCGCAACCAGCGTGGACGTCGCCGAAGAATGCGCCTTCACCCTGAACCTCGTCGCCCCGGAACTACCGCACTTCCCCGTGCCGGAAGGCCACAGCGAGATGTCCTGGCTCCGCGAGCTCGTGGAAAGAAACGGCACCCACCGCTACGGGCGGCGCGGCTCCACCGCAGCGGCGCAGAAGGCCTGGGAGGTCATCGACCGGGAACTCGGCGTCATCGAAAAACTGGGCTTCCCCGGCTACTTCCTCATCGTCCACGACATCGTCGACCACTGCCACAGCAACAACATCCTCTGCCAGGGGCGCGGCTCAGCGGCGAACTCCGCCGTCTGCTTCGCGCTCGGCATCACCTCGGTCGACGCCGTCGCCGCCGGCCTGCTCTTCGAACGCTTCCTCTCCCCGGAACGCGAGGGGCCACCCGACATCGACCTCGACATCGAATCCGGACGTCGCGAGGAGGTCATCCAGTACGTCTACCGCCGCTACGGGCGGGATAACGCCACCCAGGTCGCGAACGTCATCACCTACCGGCGCAAGGGGGCGCTGCGCGATGCCGCCCGCGCGCTCGGCTACCCGGCAGGCCAGGTGGATGCCTGGACCCGGGGGGCCGCGGAGGCCCCCGAGCGGGTCCTCCAGCTCGCCGAACAACTGATCGGCCAGCCCCGCCACCTCGGCATCCACTCCGGCGGCATGGTCATCTGCGACCGCCCCATCGCGGACGTCGTGCCCACCGAGTGGGCGCGCATGGAGAACCGCTCCGTGGTGCAGTGGGATAAGGACGACTGCGCGGCCGTCGGGCTGGTGAAATTCGATCTGCTGGGCCTGGGCATGCTCGAGGCCCTGCACCACGCCATCGACCAGGTGGCCACCCACCGTGGCCGCCGTATCGAGCTGTGGCGGCTGGCCCCGACCGAGGAAGCGGTCTACGAGATGCTCAGCCGCGCCGACGCGGTGGGCGTGTTCCAGGTGGAGTCCCGCGCCCAGATGAACACCCTGCCCCGCCTGCGACCCCGGCGCTTCTACGACCTGGTGGTGCAGGTCGCGCTGATCCGCCCCGGCCCCATCCAGGGTGGGTCGGTCCACCCGTTCATCCGGCGGCGCAACGGCCTGGAGCCGGTGACCTTCGACCACCCGTGCCTGGAACCCGCGCTCAGCAAGACCCTCGGCATCCCACTGTTCCAGGAGCAGTTGATGCAGGTCGTGGTGGACGCCGCCGGGTTCACCGCCGCGGAGGCCGATACGTTGCGCCGCGCGATGGGGTCCAAGCGTTCCCCGGAGCGGATGGCGCGGCTCAAGGAGCGCTTCTACGAGGGCCTGGAGCGCACCAACGGCATCACTGGGGAGGTCGCGGACCGGCTGTGGGAGAAGATCACGGCGTTCGCAGCCTATGGCTTCCCGGAGTCCCACTCCCAGTCCTTCGCCGCGCTGGTCTACTACTCCGCCTGGTTTAAGTACCACTATCCGGCGGAATTCTGCGTGGCCTTGTTGCGCGCCCAGCCGATGGGCTTCTACTCGCCGCAGTCGCTGATCGCGGACGCCCGCCGCCACGGGGTGCGGATCCTGCCGGTGTGCGTCAACGCCTCCGGGGTGCAGGCGGATACGGATCTCTCGGCCGGTTCTGCTGCGTCCCCGTCCGTTTCTTCTTCCTCTTCTTTTAAGGACGTCAACCGCGCCCGCGGGGTGCACGGGCTGGGGCGGGGCACCGCAGAGCCCATCGGTGCGATCCGGCTGGGGCTGGCATCCATCGCGGGGATCAGCGAGGAGGCAGCCGAGCGGATCGTCGCCACGCGGGAAGAGCAGGGGGAGTACCGGCAGGTCAGCGACCTCTCCCGGGAGGCCGGGCTCAGCGTGGCGCAGGTGGCGGCCCTAGCGCGGGCTGGCGCCCTGGAGAGCCTCGGGCTCGATCGGCGGCAGGCGGTGTGGGCTGCGGGGCTGGCGGCCACGGAGAGGGAGGGCATGCTGCCGGGGACGTCCGCCCCGTCGGTGCCCGCGCTGCCCGGCATGAGCGCCTTCGAGCTGGCCGCCGCGGATCTCGCGGCCACGTCGGTGACCCCGGACGGCCACCCCGTGGAGCTGCTCCGGGGCCAGCTTTCCCAGTGGCACGACCTGCCGGTGCGCGCCGGGGTGCGCCGCGGACAACGCAGGGGCGGGGCGGCGGTGGTGCCCGCCGTGGACCTGCTGCACGTGCCGGATGGTTCGCGGATCCGGGTGGCCGGGGTGATCACGCACCGGCAGCGCCCGGCCACTGCGGGCGGGGTCGTCTTCCTTGGGGTGGAGGACGAGACCGGCATCGCGAACGTGATGCTCACCCAGGGCTTATGGAAGAAGCAGCGGCAGGTGGCGATGACAGCGCGCATCGTGGTGGTCCGGGGGATCGTGCATAACGCGGAGGGTGCGGCCAGTGTTACCGCCGACCTGCTGGAGGCCGTGGAGCCGGAGCTGGGTGGTGCCGCGGCGCTGGGTAGCCCGTCGCGGGATTTCCGCTGAAGTGCCCCGGAGCCGGCTACCGGGTCGGCCGTGGTCACGACCCAGGTGGGTGGCTGCGACGGTGAGGACGTGCCTGTGGCCGGGGGAGGCGGGGGCGATCACAACGTGGGGAATAACACTTATGCGATTCACCGATTGACAATCAGCGCGCCCACCCTTCAAGATCGGGGGAATGACCACCCCTAGCCCTTCCGGGTGCCCCACCAGCCAGCGGCGCTATATGCTGCGGCGAATCATCGCCCTCGCGCTGGCAGCCGTGGCCATTGGGCTCGCGGCCGGGGCCGGGGTGTGGCTGCAGAAAAACACCGGCTGGAGCGTCGACTACCTCACCCGAAAAAGCCGACACAGCCTGGTCAGCGAACGCACCGAACACGAATCCGCCGTGGCCATCCCGGAGCGCTCGAGCCGGACGGCGGGGACCAGCAACGACCGCACCCCGGGGGCTGGTAACACCAAAGAAAATCAGTCCGGCGCGGGCGAACCCAGCGCTCGCGATCACCGCGGGGGAGAAGCCAGCCAGGGTGCAGCCACGGACCCAGCCACGAGCACCAGCCCCGCGCCCGTGCTGCGCAATACCCAACACTCCGCCCCGCTGCGGGGTGCCCCACGCCCCGGGCACAATGGCCAAGTCCAGCTGACATCGGGCGGACTGAACCGCCAGGCAGTGTTGCATGTGCCTGCTGACGCCCTGCCCCGCCAGTCCCAGACCGCCCGGCCCAAGCCACTGATCCTCGCCTTCCACGGCTACGGGCAGTCCGGTGCATCCATGGCCCGTTTCGGCGACCTCGCCCGGGACGGCGCCATCGTCGCCTACCCCGACGGAATCGACAAGGCCTGGGCGGGCGCGCCTTATGCCACGGCCACCGGGAAGCAAGACCTGGCCCTGGTCCGGGACCTGATCAACCGCATCGCCGCCACCTACCAGGTCGACGACCTGCGCATTTATGCCGCGGGCATGAGCAACGGCGGCGGCTTCGTCGCGAAGCTTGCCTGCGAGATGCCCCAGGAATTCGCCGCCTTCGCCTCGGTCGCAGGGGCCTATTACAAGGGCACCTGGCAGGGCTGTGCAACACGGGCACAGCGTGGCAAAGAACACCCACAGTTCCACGGCAGCAGGGCGACGTCCTTCCTCGAAATTCACGGGGAGGACGACAGCCGCATCCACTACGAGGGCGGCTCCCGCTACGGCGCCCCGTACCTCGGGGCGATGAGCTTCACCTCCGCCTATGCACACCGTGCCTCCTGCTTCGGGGCTCCCGCGGTCCGCAACGTCACCCCCATTGTCCGCCGCTACCAGTGGCGCGACTGCGCGGCGGATAAGGACGTCATGCACATCGCGGTGAAGGGGATGGGGCACACCTGGCCCGGCGAGGGCGAAGCCGCCCGGCCCGGTGAGTCCGGGATTGCCGGGGTGCGTAACGACGGGGGCCAGCAGGAAGCGAACCCCACCCGTGCGGTCAATGCCGGGGCGGAGATCTTGAGTTTCTTCACCCGCCACCGGAAATAGGGTCCTCCGGGGCGGCTGCTAGGGTTAGACCCGACCAACGCGGGAGTCCGGGAGAACGTCCGGGCTGAGAGGGCGCCAGCACCGTGGTGCCGACCGATGAACCTGATCCGGATCATGCCGGCGATAGGGAGGATAAGCGTGAGCATCACGCCCGAAAAACCATCACAGACCAGCGAAACCCACGGCTTCTCAGGTGAGCAGCAGGCTCCCCAGCACAGCAAGTCCTGGCGCGTCGTGGACATCATCGTCGCCGCCGTGCTCGGCGTGGCCTGCGGCCTGATCTTCTGGGTCTGGAACGGCATCGGGGGCGCGGCCTACGGCGTGTTCGACGCCGCCACCCCGGGCCTTGGCGGGCTCGCGGTCGGCATCTGGCTGCTCGGCGGCGTGCTGGGCGGGCTGATCATCCGCAAGCCGGGCGCGGCACTCTTCGTCGAGGTGCTCGCCGCCGTCGTTTCCGCGCTGCTGGGTAACCACTGGGGCATCGAGACCGTCTATTCCGGCCTGGCCCAGGGGCTGGGCGCGGAGCTGGTCTTCGCGATCTTCGCCTACCGCCGCGCCGGACTGGGCGTGGCCATGGCCGCCGGTGCTGTGGCCGCCATCTTCGAATTCATCCTGGAGCTGGCGACCAGCGGAAACTACGCGAAGTCCCTGGCCTTCAACGCCACCTACCTGTCCACCATGATTCTCTCCGGCATCCTGCTGGCGGGCCTGGTGGGCTGGCTGTTCGTCCGCGGTTTGGCTGCCACCGGGGCGCTCGACCGCTTCCCGGCAGGCAGGCAACGCCAACAACTGGTTTAGGTCGCTCAAGGGGAGAAAGCCATGACGAGCCACGGGCGGCCGCCGGGCGGGGCGGTCGTGGAGATCACCGACTTCGGCTGGCGCCACGCCGGCCGGAAGAACCCGGCCATCGCGAACATCACCGCACGTCTGGAACCCGGGGAGCGCGTCCTGTTGCTCGGGGCCTCTGGCGCGGGCAAATCCACCCTGCTCGCGGGCATCGCCGGGGTGCTGGGGGATGCCGAGGACGGGGAGCAGCGCGGTGCCATCCGCGTGGACGGCAAGGACCCCGCCCAGGCGCGCGGACTGGTCGGCATGGTGCTGCAGGACCCGGACTCGCAGGTCATCGCCGCCCGGGTGGGCGACGATGTTGTTTTCGGCTGCGAGAACCTCGGCATCCCGCGGGAACAGATGCGGCAGCGCGCCACGGAGGCCCTGCGCACCGTCGGGCTGGGGGAACTGGACCTCGACCGGTCCACCCACCGGCTCTCCGGCGGGCAGAAGCAACGGCTCGCGCTGGCCGGGGTGCTGGCCATGCGCCCCAGGGTGATTGTGCTGGACGAGCCCACCGCCAACCTCGACCCGGAGGGCGTGGCCGAGGTGCGCGACGCCGTTATCCGGGCCTGCGAGGACACCGGCGCCACACTGATCGTCGTCGAGCACCGCGCAGCCACCTGGGCCGGGCACGTCGACCGCATCCTCGTGCTCGGGGAGACTAACCCCAGCGGCGTGGGGGAGCGGGCCACCGCCGGGCGGCAGGCCGGAGGAGTGCTTGCAGACGGCCCGGCCGGGCAGACCCTGGAGACCCATGCCGAGCAGCTCGCTGAGGCTGGTATCTGGGTGCCGGGGGTCGCTCCCGCGCTGCGCCGCATGGGCACCCCGCCGCCCGAGCTGGGCGCGTTGAAGGCCGCGCCCGGTTCAACTGGCAACCAGGGCAATGCTGATTATCAGAACCATGCTGGCAACCGAGGCACCGTTGCCCACCCGATCGACGCTGAAACAACCATCGACGCTGCGTCCCTGCACGCAGCCGGGGACGCCCAGGCAAGTGGGAAGCCACTGCTGCGCACCCGCGACCTGGCCATCGGCTGGGGCCAGCACACCATCCGCACCGGCATCACCGCTGTCCTGGAGCCGGGGTCCACCTGCCTGACCGGCGGCAACGGCACCGGAAAATCCACCTTGGCGCTCACCCTCGCGGGCCTGGTTCCCGCGGCGGGCGGGGAGCTGGACGCCAGTGGGCTCCAGCCCGCTAAGCCCAGGCGCCGGGAAACCCCGGACCCCCGCAGCTGGCGCTCGAAGGACCTGGTCCGCCGCATCGGATACGTCTTTCAAAGCCCCGAGCACCAGCTGGCCGCCCGCACCGTCCGCGACGAGTTGCTGCTCGGCCCCAAGGCTGCCGGGATGGATGCCGCCGCAGCCGAGCGCCGCGCAGACGAGCTGCTGGGCACCCTCGGGCTGAGTCACCTCGCGGTCGCCAACCCCTTCACCCTCTCGGGTGGGGAGAAACGCCGGCTCTCCGTGGCCGCGGTGCTGGCCACCGAGCCGCGCCTGCTGATCCTGGACGAACCGACCTTCGGCCAGGACCTCAACACGTTCACCGCCCTGGTCGGGTTGCTGCAACAGCTGGCGGATAGCGGCATGGGGCTGCTGTCCATCACCCACGACGCGGATTACTTCGCCGCGCTGGGCCAGCACCACTGGCACCTTCCCCAGGGCCCCGGCCTGGAGGTGCGGGCATGATCCTGGAACGCATCGACCCATCCACCCGGCTGCTCGCGCTCGCGCTGTTGACCACCCCGTTGCTGATCAGCATCGATATTGTCAGCGCCAGCGTGTCCTTTGCGTTGACCCTGCTGGTCGTCGCACCCCTGTGCGGGGTCGGGCCTGCCCGGCTGTTCCGCCGGGCTTGGCCGCTGCTGCTCTTAGCCCCGCTGACGGGTGTGAGCATGCTCTTCTACGGGCGGGCCAGCGGGCAGAGCTACTTCGAATGGGGCTTCATCCACATCACCGAGAACTCGGTGCAGCTGGCCATCGCGGTGATGATTCGCGTGCTGGCGGTGGGCGTGCCCGCCGTGGTGCTCACCGCGGACATGGACCCCACCCGCCTCGGCGACGGCCTTGCACAGCTGTGGAAACTGCCCACCCGCTTCGTCATCGGTGCGGTGGCGGGCGTGCGCCTGGTCACGCTATTCCGAGAGGACTGGACGGCCGTGGAGCGTGCCCGCCGCGCCCGTGGCCTGGGGGACGAGGGCAAGCTGAAGCGTGCGCTGCAGCAGTCCTTCAGCCTGCTGGTGCTGGCGCTGCGTCGTGGCGCCAAGCTGGCCACCGCGATGGAGGCCCGTGGGTTTGGCGCCACCCATAACGCCGAGGGCCAGCCCATCGAGCGCACCTGGGCTCGGCAGGCTCATTTCGGCGGCTGGGACTGGGCCGTGGTTGTGGGCTCCTTGGCACTGAGCCTGCTGTCCCTGGGGATCGCCGTGTGGACCGGCCACTTCGTGCTGCTGGGCGTGCAGAATGGCTAGCGCGCCGTGGCTATCGCCCGCAGAAGCCACCCGCGAGCTCACCGCCTGGGTCGCCGGCCAGCGAGGCTGCGGAAATACACAGATCGAGCCCGCTAAAACACCCCACCGCCGTGTGGGGCGCGACCCGCGGTGGGTGATCCTCATCGACGGTCGCAGCGGCTCCGGCAAGACCCACTTCGCAGAACACCTCATGACCACACTCGGTGCGTCCAGCCACCAGCCCGGCGTATCCCCGAGCACACCCCCGGATCCCAACACCACGCCCCAGCTGGTGCACCTGGAGGATTTCTACCCCGGCTGGGGTGGGCTCTTCGCCGCAGCCCGCATGCTCGCCGCCGAGGTGCTGCAGCCCAATTGCCCGGGCTTTCGCCGCTGGGACTGGGAGAAGAACACCCCCGCGCAGTGGCAGCCCCTGGACCCCGGGAGCCCGCTGGTCGTCGAGGGCATCGGTGCCCTCAGCCCCGAGGCTCTGGCCGTGCTGCGCCGCCGCGGCATCCCCCACCGGACCCTGGTGCTGGATGCCCCCACCCAGCTGCGCAAGCACCGCGCGCTGCACCGCGACCCCTACTACGCCCCTTGGTGGAACATGTGGGCCGCCCAAGAGCGCGCCCACATCAATCGGCGCCCCGCCCCGGACTTCATCGTCGCCAACGGCCCAGCCCGGCCGGAGGTCTAAAACACCGCCCGCCCGACACAGCGCCGTACTCGCCGGTTACTGCGGCGTGGAGGTGCGGTAGAGCCCGCCTCGCGCCACGTCCAGGCGCATCCCGGACTCGCGGAGGCGACGCACGTACACCATGCCCAGGCCCGTCGCCGGGGTCAGCACGCCACCTTCAGTGCCCGGCAGCTCCGCCTCATCCTTGAGCAGCGTGAGCGCTGCGGTGCCCAGCATCCGGGAGGTCGAGCGGTAGCCCGGATCCCCCTGGGAGTACAGGGTGGCGATGTAATCCGGCTCCACGTTCGGCGCCGGATTCGGCTTCACGAAGCCGTGGAACACGCACCGGAAGTAGCCATTCTCCTGCGCCTTGCTCGTCGGACCCTCGCCCGGCTCGGGTGCCCACTGGGAGATGAAGTCCCGCAGCTTCGGCGCCTTCATCGCGGTCAGCATCGTCCAGTTAACCCCGCCCATTGCGTAGGCCTGCGCGCGGCCCTTCAGGCCCGGCCCGGTGGACTGGAACTCGCGGTAGCGCAGGGACTTTCCGTACTTGAAGCCGCTCAGCGCATTGGAGCGGCGCACCACGCGGGTGTTCACCGAGGCCATGAGGAAAGGCCCGGCCCAGCCCTCCGGGGCGCCGACGGTCTCGGTCTGCAGCACGCCATAATCCGGCTGCTCGCCCAGCTCCGGCTCCGCCTCGCGATCCGGGCTCAGGGAGTACGGGTCAGCCAGCACGCGCCTCTGCTCCGGGTCGCGCTGTGCGGCCTGGAACTGCTCGCGTGCGGACTCTACGGTGCCGCCGGACATGGCCCCGCGCATGCTGACCAGGTTCGTCACCTCGGCCAGCTTCTTGCCATCCTTGGCCGCGGCCTCGTTGATCAGCAGCATGCCGATATCGGAGGGCACGGAATCGAAGCCACAGGCGTGGATGATGCGCGCTCCGTTGGCCTTCGCCACGTCGTCGTACTTGTCGATCATCTTCCGCATGAACAGCACCTCGCCGGTGGAGTCCACGTAGTGTGTGCCGGCCTCCGCGCAGGCGCGCACGAGGTCCTCGCCGTAACGCACGAACGGGCCCACCGTGGAGATCACCACGCGGGTGTTCTTCGCCAGCTCGGTCATGGCGTCCTCGTCGAAGGCATCGGCCTCCACGATCTGCCAGTCCATCACGCCCTGGTGGATGGTCAGCAGCTGCTGCTTGAGGAAGACCAGCTTCTCGCGGTTGCGGCCAGCCAGCGCGATGGTGACGTCCTTCGGCGCGTGCTCCGCCAGCCAACCCGCGAGGATCTTGCCGACGAATCCGGTCGCGCCGAACAGGGTGATGTCCACCGGGCGCTGCTTTCCGCCGGTCGGGGTCTTCTTGCCTTGCGGTGTGGCGTCCTTCGGTGCATCAGCCATGTCTGATCGACCTCTTTCATCGTCTGATGGGCTTCGTGCCCGATCGTCGGGGTTCTTCCCCTCCATTCTTACCGTGTTCCGGTGCCGTCAGCGCCCGCGGGCGCGGTTAAGGTGAGTGGCGTGTCTTCGCAGCCTTCCACTCCCGCTTCCGCCGCAGGTCGCTCTTCTTCTTTGACGACGTCACCCCGGCCGGCCGCCGATCCGCCCTTCCATATCCTGTTCGATCAGCCACAGATCCCGCCGAACACGGGCAACGCGATCCGCATGTGCGCGGGCACCGGGGCAGCGCTGCACCTGGCGGGCCCACTGGGTTTCAACTTCGAGGAGAAGCACGTCCGCCGCGCCGGGCTGGATTATCACGACCTGGCGGAGGTGCAGCTCCACGAGGATTTCGAAGCCGCGGCTACGCACTTGACGGGGCTGAGTCGGAAGCAGGCAGAGCTGGGTCGGAAACAGGCAGCAGACGGTGCCCCGCCCCGGGCGAGGGTCTTCGCTTTCACGACGCACGCGGAGACCTGGTTTACGGACGTGGACTTCCGCCGCGGTGACGTCCTCCTCTTCGGCCCCGAACCCACCGGCCTGGACGAGGCGACTCTGGCGGATCCCCGGATCACCGCGCAGCTGCGGATCCCGATGCTGCCGGCCCGTCGCAGCATGAACCTCTCGAACGCGGCGGCGGTGGCGGCGTACGAGGCCTGGCGGCAGCTCGGTTTCCCGGGCGGGCAGTGACCCGCGTTCGGGGTCTTCGCCCTGAAGTGGGGGAATGGGGGCGCACGCCGGTGGGGTAGCGCTAGGCCTGTGGAATAATGGCGGGCATGGCTGCGATTACCCTGGATGGAAAGAAATACCGCGACGAGATCTTCGCGGACCTGAAGCAACGAGTCGACGCTCTGCGGGACAAGGGGATCACCCCGGGCCTGGCAACGGTCCTGGTCGGTGACGACCCGGCGAGCCACTCCTACGTGCGGATGAAGCACAAGGACTGCGAGCAGATCGGCGTGAAGTCCATCCGCAAGGACCTGCCGGCGGACGTGACCCAGGAGGAGCTCAACGCCGTCATCGACGAGCTCAACGCGGACCCGGAGTGCACCGGCTACATCGTGCAGCTGCCGCTGCCGAAGCACCTCGACGAAAACGCGGTGCTGGAGCGCATCGACCCGGCCAAGGACGCTGACGGCCTGCACCCGGTGAACCTCGGCAAGCTGGTGCTCAACGAGCCCGCCCCGCTGCCGTGCACCCCGAACGGTGCGATCAGCCTGCTGCGTCGCTATGACGTCGAGCTGAACGGCGCGAAGGTCGTCGTCATCGGCCGTGGCGTGACTGTTGGCCGCCCGATCGGCCTGATGCTGACCCGCCGCAGCGAGAACGCCACCGTTACCCTGTGCCACACCGGCACGAAGGACCTGAAGGCGGAGACCATCAACGCGGACATCATCGTCGCTGCTGCAGGCAAGCCGCACATGCTGACCAAGGACATGGTCAAGCCGGGGGCGGCGATCCTCGACGTCGGTGTCTCCCGCCTGGACGGCAAGCTCGCCGGCGACGTGCACCCGGACGTCTGGGAGGTCGCGGGCGCGATCTCGCCGAACCCGGGTGGCGTGGGCCCGCTGACCCGCGCCTTCCTGGTCCACAACGTCGTGGAGCGCGCCGAGCTCCTCGCGGAGCAGGGCGAGAACTAGGGGATTAGAGCTGGAGGAGCTGGGCACGATGCCGGACATCCCGAACGAGCGGGCGGAGGCCGCGCAGATTGGCGCTTATCGCCGACAGCTGCTGGCCAACCCGCACGACCGGGACGTGCCCGCCTCCCCGCTGCCGGTGATCGCGCAGCGGGCGCTCATCGGGGTGTTTTTGCTGCTTCTGGCGGTGGGGGTGTTCTTCATCGCGGCGGATCGTTGGCGCCGCGGCACCACGGCGATGGGGGCAAGCCTGGTGTTCTTGGCCACGATCCGGTGGGTCGTGGACTCCGACGTGCTGGGGATTTTCGCGGTCCGCAGCCGCAAATTTGATTGCTTTTTCGCCGGGGGCGTGGGGTTGTTGATGATGTACCTGGCGATCAGCGTGGACACGCTGGGCAGCTAGGGGCATCCGGACCAAGTCCCTGCGCGGGGGTCGCGCGGAGCTGGGTATCCCGCGACGCTGGGCGTGGGGGTTGGGTGGCGGTTGTTCGGTGGCCGCCCTCAGCGGTTCCTAGCGGTTGTGGTGCTGCAGGATCTCCGCGCGCTGCTCCGGATTCTCGGCCAGCTCCTCGGCGGCCGTGAGGAACTTCTCAAGCACATTGCCCATCTGGCGGGCCTCGATGAGGAAACCATCGTGGCCGGTGGGGGAGGTGATCTGGGACAGCCCCAGGAAGGCTCCCAGGTTGCGGGAGAGGTGCTCCTGCTGGTGATAGGGGTAGAGGATGTCCGTGTCGATGCCGCAGACCATCGTGGGGACCGTGGAGTTACCCAGGGCGGCGTTCATGCCGCCGCGATCCCGGCCGACGTCGTGGCGGTTCAGGGCATCCGTCAGGGTGACGTAGGAGCCGGCGTCGAAGCGGTTGCGCAGCTTCATCGCCTGCCGGTCCAGGTAGCCCTCGACCGAGAAGCGCTGATTGGGGGAACGGAACTTACCCAGCGGGTTCTCTCCTCGCTGCGGCTCGGCGCCGAAGCGCTCGTCGACCTCCAGCTCGCCGCGGTAGGTCAGGTGCGCGATGCGGCGGGCCTCGCCCAGGCCCCAGACTGGCCCCATGCCGGCCTCGTAGTAGTCCCCGCCGTGCCACAGCGGGTCGGCCTCGATCACGCGGATCTGGGCGGACTGGATGCCGATCTGCCAGGCGGAGGCGCGGGCGGAGACGGCGATGAGGAGGACGGCGTCCATCATCTCCGGGTAGAGCAGCGACCACTCGAGGGTGCGTGCCCCGCCCATGGAGGCGCCGACCACCACGTGGACCCGGGGGATCTCCAGCACGTCGAGCAGCTGCTTTTCGGCCTGCACGAGGTCGCGGATGGATAGGCCCGGGAAGCGGGAGCCCCAGAAGCCACCCTCCGGGTGCAGGGAACCGGGGCCGGTGGAGCCCGCGCACCCACCCAGCGCGTTGGCGCAGAGCACTAGGTACGTGGAGGTGTCGATCGGTTTGCCCACGCCGACCATGTCGGCCCACCAGTCGGTGGCGTTGCCGTCGCCGGTGAGGGCGTGCTCGATCAGCACGATGGGGCGCTCCTCCGGCGGCGTGGATACCGCCGCCTGCTCGGCTGCGTCGTAGAAGGCGTACAGCCGCAGTGAGGTTTCGGGAATGCTTGCGCCCGCCTCGGTGAGCACCTCGCCGATGGGAATATCGGCGTAGGAACCGGAGGCGGGCAGCAAGTCGGAGCGCATAGAAAACCTCGTGAGTTAAATCTGCTCGAAGCCCTGCTCGAGGTCGGCGATGATGTCGCGGACGTCCTCGATACCGACGGACAGGCGAACCGTTGCCTGGGAGATGCCCGCGTTGCGCAGGTTCTCCTCGGTGGACTGCGAGTGCGTGGTGGTGGCCGGGTGGACGACCAGGGAGCGTACGTCACCGACGTTAGCGAGGTCGGAGTGCAGCTTCAGGGAGTCGATGAACTTCCAGGCGGCCTCGCGCGGGTCGGCGTCGCCGGTGGCCAGGTCGAAGGCCAGAACGGAGCCAGTGTACTCCAGGCCCAGCTTCTCCTTGACCTTGTTCCACGGGCTGGACTCCAGGCCGGCGTAGGCGACGCTGGCGACCTTCGGGTGCTTGTCCAGGAACTCGGCGACCTGCTTGGCGTTCTCGTTGTGCTGCTTGACGCGCAGGTTCAGGGTGTCGAGACCCTGGACGGCCAGCCAGGCGTTGAACGCAGAGAGGGTGGCGCCGGTGTCGCGCAGCAGACCCGCACGAGCCTTCAGGCCGAAGGCTGGCTCGCCGAGGTCGGCGTACTTCAGGCCGTGGTAGGCCGGGTCCGGGGTGACGAAGCTCGGGAAGACCGGCTTGCCGTTGCGCTCCTGGGTCCAGTCGAACTTGCCGCCGTCGACGAGGATGCCGCCGATGGCGGAGCCGTTGCCGGTGTAGAACTTCGTCAGGGAGGAGACGGAGACGTCGGCGCCGAGCTCCAGCGGCTTGACCAGTGCTGCGGTAGCCAGCGTGTTGTCGATGATCAGCGGGACCTTGTTCTCGTGGGCAACCTTGCTGATCTCCGGGATGTCCAGGACGTCTGCCTGCGGGTTGGCGAAGGTCTCGCCGAAGAAGGCGACGGTGTTGTCCTGAACGGCGTCCTGCCAGGACTGCGGGTCATCCGGGTTCTCGACGAAGGTGGTGGTGATGCCCAGGCGCGGCAGGGTGACGAGCAGGAGGGTCTCGGTGCCGCCGTAGAGGCGCGGGGAGGCGACGATGTGGTCACCGGAGTTCGCGACGTTGATCAGCGCGGCGGTGATGGCAGCCATGCCGGAAGCGAAGGCGACGGCGTGGACACCACCCTCGAGGGTGGCGAGGCGGTTCTCGAGGACCTCGACCGTTGGGTTGGTCAGGCGGGAGTAGATCGGGCCCGGATCCTCGAGCGCGAAGCGCTGCTTGGCGTGCTCGGCGTTGTCGAAGACGTAGCTGGTGGTCATGTGGATCGGCAGGTTACGGGAACCGGTCGGGTCCAGGGTCTGGCCGGCGTGGATCTGCTGGGTGGCAAAGCCCCACTCTGCTGCGTTGGAGTTGTCGTACTTTGGCATGGTTTTCCTGTCTCTTTCGTGTGTTTGAGGCTGTGTTGTGAATCGTGGCGATCCGGGTGGGATCCGGGTGGATTGTGCCGCTCGATCGCTGTGTGGTGACTCACTTTATAGCCCCCGCTCAAAAAAGTAAACCGCTCTGTCTATTTTCGGGGTCTTTATGCGTTAACGGTGCAGGTCAAGAGCGTTTAAAAATTTATACCACTTAGTCTACTTTTGGGTCTTTTGGGGGCTGTTGCTCGGTGGCCCTGGGGTCGTATTGGCGGTTTTTAAGTACCGCTCGGTATGGGTTCATGCGGTGGGTGGCAGCAGCGCACGAAGCGCTGTTTTGCACCGCATCGGATGGGAGGTAGGAGGTCTGGGCTTCAACACTTTTGGCGGAAAAATTGCGGGTCGCACCTGCAAACGCAGTTGAGTCACTAGGGTGGGGTGGTGCACGGGATAAAGAAAGAATCCCAGCGCAACGAGCAAAAAATCGGGCCCACAAGGCGCCAGAAAGGACCTGCACCATGGCGAATACAGACGCTGCATTCCTGATTGACGCAGAGCCGAGCGTGCTCCAGGTGGCAGTTGGTCGCCCCCAGTCCAACCCCGCCGGAACCTACGAGCACACCGGCATCGAAAAGCTGCCGCAGTCGCACATCGACGTGCTCGCGCCGGGCCCGAACTACGGCGACGGCAGCGGCGTCGTTGGGGATACGATCGGAGACGATAAGCACCACGGCGGAGCAGATAAGGCCGTCTACGCCTTCGCCCGCGAGGAGCTGGACTTCTGGGAGGAGGAGCTCGGCCGTGAGCTCGTCTACGGCAGCTTCGGGGAGAACATCACCACTGCCGGGGTGAAGTGGTCGGAGGTCTACATCGGCCAGCGCGTGTCCATGGGGAGCGCTGAGCTCGAGGTAAGCGTGCCGCGCACCCCGTGCGCGACCTTCGCCGCCTGGCTCGATGAGAAGGGCTGGGTCAAGCGCTTCGCACAGCACGGCGACTGCGGCGCCTACTTCCGCGTGATTACCGCCGGGCGCATCCGCCCGCTGGACGAGATTCGCTTCGGGCCGGTGCCGGAGCACGGCGTGACGATGGGGGAGGCCTTCGCCGCCAAGCTGGGTGATAAGGAAGCCGCTCGCAAGGTTTTCGACGCCGGGGTGCTCCCCGGGCACCATCATGAGCAGCTGGGTCGCCTGCTGAACTGAGATATGAGCAGCTTGGTCTCCGCTGGACGGAGGCCGCAAGGCCGGGGCAGGGGCTTCTGGCCGGTAGAAAAGAAAAACTGGGCCTAGCGGCGCTATCTCTAGCGCGCTAGGCCCAGTCGGCTATATCCCTCCGCTGACCCCGGGGCGGGCCTGCAGCAGGCCCAACGGGGGAGCGGTACTAGCCCTCCAGGGAGTTATCTGCTGCAGCAAGATCGTCGATGATCTTGTTGAATGCAGCGACCGGACGCATCACAGCGTTCGCCTTCTCCTCGTCCAGGTGGTAGTGGCCACCCAGCTCCACGGCCTTGCCCTGGATGTCGTTGAGCTCCTTGATGACCTCGTCCTCGGCAGTCTCCAGCGCGTCGGCGACCGGGGCGAAGAGCTCAGCCAAGTCGGCGTCGTCCTTCTGGTCGGCCAGGGCGCGAGCCCAGAACATTGCCAGGTAGAAGTGGGAACCGCGGTTGTCGAGGGTGTTGACCTCGCGCTGCGGGGACTTGCCCTCCTCCAGGATCCGCTCGGTAGCAACGTCCAGCGCGTCGCCCAGCACCGGGGTGCGCGGGTTGTTATCCGTGTCGGCCAGCTTGCGCAGGGACTCGGCCAGCGCCAGGAACTCGCCCAGGGAGTCCCAACGCAGGTGGTTCTCCTCGGTCAGCTGCTCGACGTGCTTCGGCGCGGAACCGCCAGCACCGGTCTCGAAGAGGCCACCGCCCGCGATCAGCGGAACGATGGAGAGCATCTTCGCGGAGGTGCCCAGCTCCAGGATCGGGAACAGGTCGGTCAGGTAGTCACGCAGCACGTTACCGGTGACGGAGATGGTGTTCTTGCCCTCGCGGATGCGGTCCACGGAGAGCTGGCAGGCCTCGACCGGGGAGAGGATGCGGATATCCAGGCCCTCGGTGTCGTGGTCCTTCAGGTACTTCTCGACCTGGGTTGCCATGTTGCGGTCGTGGGCGCGCTCCGGGTCCAGCCAGAAGATAGCCGGGTCGCCGGTCTTGCGGGCACGCTCGACGGCCAGCTTCACCCAGTCCTGAACCGGGATGTCCTTGGCCTGGCAGGCGCGCCACAGGTCGCCCTCGGAGACCTCGTGCTCCATGAGCACGTCGCCGGCCTTGTTGAGGACCTGGACCTTGCCGTCCGCCTCGATCTTGAAGGTCTTGTCGTGGGAGCCGTACTCCTCAGCCTTCTGCGCCATCAGGCCGACATTCGGGACGGTGCCCATCGTGGTCGGGTCGAATGCGCCGTTCTTGCGGCAGTCGTCGATGACGACCTGGTAGACGCCTGCGTAGGAGGAGTCCGGCAGTACGGCCAGGGTGTCCTGACGGGCGTCGTCCTTGTTCCACATCTTGCCGGAGTCACGGATCATGGCTGGCATGGAAGCGTCGACGATGACGTCGGACGGGACGTGCAGGTTGGTGATTCCGCGGTGGGAGTTGACCATCGCGAGATCCGGGCCGTCCTCGAGGCCCTTGTCGAATGCGGCGCGGATCTCCTCACCGTTGTCCAGCTCGGACAGGCCGTCGAGGATGGCAGCCAGGCCGTCCTCACCGTCGAGGCCGGCGGCCAGCAGCTCCTCGCCGTACTGCTCGTAGACGTCGGAGAAGTAAGCGCGCACGGCGTGGCCGAAGATGACCGGGTCGGAGACCTTCATCATCGTGGCCTTCAGGTGCACGGAGAACAGCACGCCCTCAGCCTTCGCGCGGGCGACCTGGGCGCGCAGGAACTCGTCGAGCGCGGCGGCGCGCAGGACGGTGGAGTCCACGATCTCGTTCTTCTGCACCGGCAGGGACTCGCGCAGCACAGTGGTCTCGCCGTTGGTCTTCACCAGCTGGATGCGCAGGTCATCCTCAGCCGGCATGATGACGGACTGCTCGTTGTGGCGGAAGTCGTTGGCCTCCATGGTTGCCACGTTGGTCTTGGACTCGGCGGTCCACTCACCCATGGTGTGCGGGTGGGTGCGCACGTAGTTCTTCACGGCCTTCGGCGCACGGCGGTCGGAGTTGCCCTCGCGCAGCACCGGGTTCACGGCGGAGCCCATGACGGAGCTGTAGCGGGCGTAGGCGTCCTTCTCCTCCTCGGTGTTGACCTCGAGAGGGAAGTCCGGCAGGTCGTAGCCAGCCTTCTGCAGCTCGCCGATGGCTGCGCGCATCTGCGGTACGGATGCGGAGATGTTCGGCAGCTTGAGGATATTGGCCTCAGGGGACTGGGTCAGCTCGCCGAGCTCCTTGAGGGCGTCGTTGACCTGCTGCTCCTTCGGGAGCTTATCGTTGAAAGCGGCCAGGATACGACCTGCCAGCGAGATGTCACGCGTTTCCACGTCCACGCCGCAAGTCGATGCAAAAGCTTCCACGATCGGCTTCAGCGAATACGTGGCCAGAAGTGGGGCCTCGTCGGTACGGGTGTAAATGATCTTGGCCATAAGGCGGTATCTCCCTGCTTTCACATCGTTTTCGGTGAACAGTTAAAAGTCACTCGATTTTTATCGTGCCACCCAGCTTACGTGAAGTAGAAAAATCGTGAATCATACGGGTACTGTCGCAACTTCGCTTGCGAAAGGCGAAAAAAGTTATTAAAAATATTGATTCTTTTTCGTTACTTCGTATTCATCCAGCCCAGCCGAACGATTCTAAGAAAGCGTGCCCCGTGCCGACCATGCCGAACCGCCGCCCCGTGCCAACACAAACCACCATGGGTAGTCGGCGGAGAATTATCACCATGCTGGCCATCGCGCTCGGTGGCTTCGGCATCGGCACCACCGAGTTCGTGGCGATGGGGCTGCTGAATCTCATCGCCGAGGACTTCCAGATCTCGGAGTCCACCGCCGGGCACGTCATTTCCGCCTACGCCCTCGGCGTCGTGGTGGGCGCCCCGCTGATCACCACGCTGACCAGCACCGTGCCCCGCCGCCGACTAGCGCTGGTGCTCATGATCGCCTTCACGATCGGTAACGGGCTGACCGTGTTGGCCAGCAGCTATAACATGCTGCTGATCAGCCGCTTCATCGCCGGACTGCCACACGGTGCCTACTTCTCCGTGACCGCGCTCATCGCCGCCTCCATGGCCCCGCCGGGGCAGCGCGGCAAGGCGGTGGCCTTCTCCGGGCTGGGGCTTTCCGTGGCTACGGTCGCGGGTGTGCCCGCCGCGCAGTGGCTGGGCACCCACTTCGGATGGAACTTCGCCTTCCTGCTCGTCGCCGTGATCGGCCTGGTGACCTTCGTCGCGCTGTACATTTCACTGCCACACATGACGCTCATGCCGAAGAGCAACCCAATCACCGAGCTCGGCGCCCTGATCAACCCGCAGGTTCTGCTCACCCTGGCGATCGGCACGGTCGGCTTCGGTGGCATGTTTGCGGTCTATACCTATATTTCCTGGACGCTGACCGAGCGCGCCGGGTTCAATGAGGCCCTCATGTGGATCCCGTTGATGGTCTACGGCATCGGCATGGTTTTCGGAACCTGGTTCGGCGGCGTGCTGGCCGACCGGAACCTGGAGTACACCATCGCCGGCAGCCTCATTGCCCTGATCGTGGTGCTCAGCGCGTTCTATTTCACTTCCACCAATGCCTTCGCGGGCATTGCCAACTTCGGCCTCATTGGGTTCCTGGGCTCTTGCCTGGTCCCGAGCCTGCAGACCCGCCTGATGGACGTCGCCCGGGACGCCCAGAACCTCGCCGCGGCCCTCAACCACTCCGCGCTGAACATGGCCAACGCCGCTGGTGCTGCGATCGGTGGCGCGGTCATTGGCGCTGGCTTCGGCTATGCCGCCCCAGCTCTCGCGGGTGCGGCCCTGGCCGCCACCGGTGCGGTGGTCTGGCTGCTGGCCTTCCTGCTACGACGTCGCCAGCTCGCCACCGCCTAGCCCGCGGCTTACGCGGCTGCTGGTATGTCCGGGCCACGGCCTATATTGGTGGGCATGGGTTTTACTGTCGCTACGGTTAACGTCAACGGAATCAGGGCGGCCGCGAAGGTGCGCCACGAGAACAACCAGGGCATCCTCCCGTGGTTGGCCACCCACCCGGCTGATGTGGTGCTGATGCAGGAGGTCCGCGCCGACGAGGCGCAGACCGCCAAGGCCATCGCCCCCGCCCTGGAGGACGGCTGGCATCTCGCCCAGGCGCCAGCCGCGGCCAAGGGGCGGGCCGGGGTGGCGATCCTGTCGCGCCTTCCACTGCGGGACGTGCAGATCGGCTTCGGCCACGAGGCCAACCCGGAGCACCCGGGCGCGGTGGAGGCCGCCCGCGAATTCGATGATTCCGGCCGCTACATCGAGGCCACCGTGGACGCCGTGGTCGGGAGCACAACCCAGCCGATCACCGTGGCCTCCCTCTACCTGCCCAGTGGTGCCAGCGGCACCGAGAAGCAGGACGAGAAATTCCGCTTCCTGGATGCCTTCGCGCCCTTCATGCACCAGCGCGCAGCGGCTGCCGAGGCTGGTGGCCAGCAGATGCTCATCGGTGGCGACTGGAATATCTGCCACCGCCGCGCGGACCTAAAGAACTGGAAGCCCAACCGCAATAAGTCCGGCTTCCTGCCAGCCGAGCGTGCCTTCCTCGACCATGTGCTCGGCACCTACCCGGATGGTGCAACACAGGTGGGGGACGCGGAGGACTCCGGCCGGGCCGGTAATCCTGCCGGGGCGGCCGAGGACTTCTTCGGTGCGGTGGACTACCAGCCCGGCGAGCTCGCCCAGGCCCGCATCGCGGCAGGCGCCGCCACCCAGCCAGGCTGGCACGACGCCGTGCGCCACCTCCACCCCGACGAGGACGGCCCGTACTCCTGGTGGAGCTACCGCGGCAAGGCCTTCGACACGAACGCGGGCTGGCGCATCGACCTGCACGCCGTCACCGGCGGGCTGCTGGAGCACACTACCGTCGCCCGGGTGGACAAGGCACCCACCTACGACCAGCGCTGGTCCGACCACAGCCCCGTGATCCTCGAGTTCCGCTAAGCCCACCGGGAGACGGCATGTTCCTGATCGTCCTCTTCGTCATCGGCATCACCGCCGAAGGCGCGACCGGAGCCCTGGCCGCCGGTCGCGAGCGCATGGACCTCTTCGGCGTGGCCATCATCGCCTGCGTGACCGCCATCGGTGGCGGCTCCGTCCGCGACGTGCTGCTGGGGAACTACCCGCTGGTGTGGGTGGAAAACCCGATGTACCTGGTCTTTGTGCTCGTCGCTGCGTTCATCACCGTGGCGATCCCCGTGATGATGACTTACTTCCACTGGGTCTTCCTCATCCTCGACGCCGTGGGGCTATCTGTGTTCACGGTGCTCGGCACGCAGATCGCCCTGGGCGCTGGGCATGGGGCGCTCATCGCAATCGTCGCGGCGGTGCTCACCGGGGTTTTCGGCGGAGTGCTCCGCGACATCATGAGTAACCGCGTCCCTCTGGTTTTCCAGGGGGACCTCTACGCCTCGGTCGCGGTCTCCGGGTCCATCCTGTACCTGGCGCTCAACGCCGCCGGGGTGAACGACAACGTTAACGCGATCATCGTGCTCGCATTCACCTTCGGCCTGCGGCTGTGCGCCATCTTCTTCCACTGGTCCCTGCCTGTCTTCGAGTACCAGGAGCGTGAGTTCACCCGCGACCGGGAGCACAGCCTGTCCAACCGTTTGCTGAACAAGGCCCGGGAACTGCGCCCCGCAGGACCACGCCAGCTGCGCATCACGGAGGGGATCGCCGGGCTGCGGCACCGTCACCACGGCGAAGACCCGGGCGAGACCGCCACAGGAAAAAATCCACAGACCGGCGGACAACCGGCGCCCGAGGGGGACGTCGACAAGGAATGTGGCTGCGATTGCCACGGACAGGGGGATGGCGACACGTCGCCGAAACCTGGTGAGTAGCATTAGAAAACATGACAAGCAGCGAAAACCCACAGCACAGCGATAGCGGCGCGAAGAAGCAGCGCGTCGTCTCCGGACTCCAGCCGACCAGCGACTCCTACCACCTGGGTAATTACCTCGGGGCGGTCAAGCAGTTCATTACCCTGCAGGATGACTACGACGCCTTCTACTTCATCCCGGATCAGCACGCCATCACCGTGCCGGGATATAGCCCGAAGGACCTGCGCAACCGCACCCTCGCCGGTGCCGCGCAGCTACTCGCGCTAGGCATCGACCCGGATCGCTCCACCCTCTTCGTGCAGTCGCACGTCCCGGAACACAGCCAGCTCGCGTGGGTGCTGATGTGCATCACCGGTGACGGCGAAGCCCGCCGCATGACCCAGTTCAAGGACAAGTCCAGCAAGCAGGGCAATGAGAACACCACCTCCGGCCTCTACGCCTACCCGATGCTCATGGCCGCGGACATCCTGCTTTACCGCCCGCACCTCGTGCCAGTGGGGGAGGACCAGCGCCAGCACCTGGAGCTGACCCGCAACCTCGCGGAGCGCTTCAACTCCCGCTACAAGAAGACCTTCGTGGTGCCGGAGGGCATGATCCCGCAGGGCGCGGCGAAGATTTACGACCTGCAGAACCCGACCGCGAAGATGAGCAAGTCCGCCGAGAACCCGCGTGGCCTGGTGAACCTGCTGGATGAGCCGAAGGTCTCCGCCAAGCGCATCCGGAGTGCGGTGACGGATAACGACAACGAGATCCGCTACGACGTCGAGAACAAGCCGGGTGTGTCCAACCTCCTGGTCATCCAGTCCGCCCTCGGTGACAAGAGCATCGACGAGCTCGTCGCCCAGTACCAGGAAGCCGGCTCCGGCTACGGCGACCTGAAGAAGGACACCGCCGAGGTACTCGAGGCCTTCTGCTCCCCGCTGCGCGAGAAGTACAACGAGTACATGGACGACCGCGCGGAGCTGGAGCGTGTCCTGGCAAAGGGCGCGGAGCGTGCCCGCGAGATCGCTGCGAAGACGGTGGAGCAGGTCTACGACCGCGTCGGCTTCCTGCCAAAGCCCTAAACCGGCACACCGCGACCGACGAAAACGACATAATGAGGTACGTGCCCAGGTCGGCCACCAGCCGTCCGGCGCGTGCCACAGAATGATCCGACCCCGGATCGAAAACCCGAAGCCCCGAAAGCCTGCCCAAGGAAGGATGGACGCGCTGATGGCGAAAACATCAACGACGCCCGACTATGACAAGCTCGACGCCTACGGCGTGGAACGCAGCCGCAAAGACGACGAAGGGGCGCTGGTCAAGCTCCGCGACAAGTGGCCGTGGTTCGACCACATCATGCGGATGAACGAGCGCTACGGCGAGCAGGGCGGTAACCAGTTCGCCGCGGGCATTACCTACTTCTCAGTGCTGTCCATCTTCCCGCTGACCATGCTCGTGCTGGCCACGGTCGCGATCATCCTGGCTAATAACCAGGATCTGCTGGACAAGGTCATGGACCAGGTGACGTCCATGGGTAGCGGCGAGATGGGCGACACCCTGGGCACCATCGTCGAGGGCGCGATCGATCAGCGTAAGTCCGTGTTCTCCATCGGTCTTCTGCTGGCCCTGTGGTCCGGCCTGAGCTGGATGAACCACCTGCGCATCGGCGCCTCCGAGATGTGGAAGGTCGATAACAGCCCGGAGAACTTCATCAAGGGCAAGCTCTCCGACCTGCTGGGTCTGCTGGGCCTGATCCTGGCACTGGTCGTGGCCTTCGCGGTGACCACCATCGGTAACTCGGGACTGACCGAGAAGCTGCTCGGCCTGGACGAGGTTCCGGGCATCCGCTTCATCACCTTCCTCGTGGCCTTGGTCGTTGCACTGCTGGCTAACCTGCTGGTCTTCTTTTGGCTGATGGTCTATCTGCCGCGCGCCAAGGTGCCGCGCAAGTCCGCCTTCAAGGCAGCCATCATCGGCGCGGTCGTGTTCGAGATCTTCAAGCAGTTCGCGACGATGTTCTTCTCCAACGCACTGAGCAACCCGGCGGGCGCTGCCTTCGGTCCGATCATCGGTGTGATGGTGCTGTTCTACTTCATCTGGCGCATCACCCTGTACTGCTCCGCGTGGGCAGCCACCACGCCGGAGTCCCTGGCCATGATGACCCCGCCGGTACCGCCGGCCGCGGTCATCCGCGTTCGCCAGGAGGTGCGCACCGGCTCCACGGACGCCGGCCGCGCCGGGCTGGTCGGCCTCGGGGCCGCCGCGGGTGTGGTCCTGGGTGGGGCCATCCGCTCGATCTTCAAATAAGCCGCCGGTTTCCTCACCGAGCTTCACATGGCGGGGTGGTTAGACCTCCCGCCCACCACCATGGGGCACAGCTGCCGAGTAAGCTGTGCCCCATGATTGATTCGGACGTCATTGCATCCCTGCCCAAGGTCGAACTCCACGACCACCTGGACGGCGGCCTCCGGCCAGCCACGATCGTGGAGCTGGCCGCCGAGATCGGCTACGAGCTGCCCACGACGGACCCGGTGGAGCTCGAGAAGTGGTTCTACGACGCCGCGAACTCGGGCGACCTGCCGACGTACCTGACCACCTTCGACCACACCACCGCCGTCATGCAGACGAAGGAAGCACTGGTGCGCGTCACCCGCGAGGCCGTCGAGGACCTGGCCGCGGACAACGTGGTCTACGCCGAGCTGCGCTACGCCCCCGAGCAGCACCAGGCCAACGGGCTGAGCCTGCAGGAGGTCGTGGAGGCCACCGTGCAGGGTGCGAAGGAGGGTGAGCGCGCTGCCGCCGCGAAGGGCAAGCGCATCCACGCCCGCCTGATCCTGTGCGCCATGCGGCACGCCGACCGTGCCACCGAGATCGCGCAGCTGACCGTGGATAACTACCCGATCTCCAGCCCGGGCGAGGGCTACGTGGTCGGCTTCGACATCGCCGGCGCGGAGGACGGCTTCCCCGCCGCCAACCACGCCGAGGCTTTCCAGCTGCTGCGCGAGAACCTCGTGCCCTTCACCATCCACGCCGGCGAGGCCGCGGGCGTGGAGTCCATCAAGGACGCCCTGGTTCAGGGCACCCTCCGCCTCGGCCACGGCGTGCGCATCTACGAGGACTTGAACGCCACCCTCTCCGGCATCGAGCTGGGGCCGGTAGCCCGCCACGTGCGCGACCGGGGCATCCCGCTGGAGATCTGCCCGACCTCCAACACCCAGACCGGTGTTGCCGAAGAAATCGCCGATCACCCCTTCAACCTGCTCTACGAGCTGGGCTTCGTGTGCACCGTACACACCGATAACCGCCTGGTCTCCGGCACGACGATGACCCAGGAGTTCGAGCGCCTCGCGGAGGTCTTCGACCTGGAGTACTGGCAGATGCTGGAGCTGACCACCAACGCGCTGGACCACGCCTTCTGCGATGCCCCGCTGCGCGCCGAGCTGGAGCAAACCGTGATCTACCCGGCCTACGCGAAGCTGGGGGAGGAGCTCGGCTTAAGCACCGTGGCTGGCGCGGGTGCTGCTCATGGTCACGAGCACGATCACGCGGGCCACGACCACGAGCACATCGGCGGGCCAGGCCAGGGCATCTCCGCGGGCCTGCAGGGCCTGCATAACCCGAACGGAGTGGCCGGTGCGCTTGGGGAGGACGCCAACCTGGAGCTGTCCATGGAGAACCTCAAGGCGGAGCTGGAGCAGCTCGGCCTGAGCCTCGACGACGAGCCCGGCAGCGACGAGGACTCGGTGGACGAGGACTCCGCGGAGAAGGAGTAACCACGACACCCCGCCGCCTGCGCCCACGCGCGTGGTGCCGCGGGGCGGGTCGCATCGGCGCGCTATCGCTGCAGTACAGCGCGTCTTGAAGGATTCAGAAGGCCGGCTTGTGGTTTGACTTAGGCCTCTGACCTGCGAAAAATCGGGAAACGTGCAGAAAAATAATCCCCGAATCAACACCGCGTTCAAGCGTGCCCTCGCGGTGCTCATGGCGCTGACGATGGGCGCGGTTGCGGCATGCTCCGCCACCGGCGGTCGCCCGCGCGAGAACGCGAACGGCGAGGGTGGCGCGGCCGGTGGCGTCGACACGCCCCGCTACACCGTCGCGATGATCAGCCACGGCGCACCCGGCGATACCTTCTGGGACCTGGTCCGCCGTGGCGCCGAGGACGCCGCGAAGAAGAACAACATCGAGCTGCGCTACGCCAGCTCCCCGCAGGCGCCCGACCAGGCCAACCTCGTGCGCAACGCCATCGACTCCCAGGTCGACGGCATCGCGCTCACCATGCCCACCGCCGAGGCGCTGGGCCCCATCGCCCGCCGCGCCACCGAGCAGGGTATCCCCACCGTCGGCCTGAACTCCGGAATGAGCCACTATCAGCGCTACGGGGTGTCCGCCTTCTTCGGCCAGGACGAGCACGTCGCCGGTGAGGCCGCGGGCGAGCGACTGGCCAAGGATGGTGCCAAGAAGGTGCTCTGCGTGATCCACGAGCAGGGCAACCCCTCCCAGGAAGCCCGCTGCGGCGGTGCCAAGAAGGCCCTCCAGGCCAAGGGCGGCGGCACGCTAGAGACCCTCTACGTCAACGGCATGGATATGACCAGCGTGACCTCCACGGTCCAGGCGAAGCTCGCCCAGGATCGCAACATCGACTGGGTGCTCAACCTCGTCGCCCCGGTGGCCCTGGCCTCCGTCAACTCTGCCCGTGCCGCCGGGTCTGATGCCAAGATCGTCACCTTCGACACCGACGCCGAGCTCGTCACCGCCATCAAGGACGGCACGGTGCAGTGGGCCGTGGACCAGCAGCCCTACCTGCAGGGCTACCTTGCGGTCGACGCGCTCTGGCTCGCCAAGCGCAACGGTGCAATTCCAGGTGGTGGCCAGCCCGTGTTCACCGGCCCGGCCTTCGTGGACGCCAGCAACGTGGACAAGATCGAAGACGCCGCGAAGGAGGGGCTGCGCTAAATGACTGACCCCACACCCGAGCACGCCACCGGCCCGGCAACGGCGGAGAAGAATGCCCAGGCGGCGCCGAACCTGACGTCGTCCCCGGACACAGAAACCACCGCGGAGCAGAACGCGATTAACGCAGCGGAGCAGACCGCAGACAAGTCCGGCGATAACCGTGTCCTCGCGGCCCTGAAGCGCCCCGAGCTGACCTCCCTGGTCGGCGCGATCCTCATCTTCGCGCTGTTCATGATCCTCGCCCCGGCCTTCCGCAGCGCGGACGCCTTCGCCACCGTGCTGTACTCCAGCTCCACGCTGGGCATCATCGCGCTCGGCGTGGGGCTGCTGATGATCGGCGACGAATTCGACCTGTCCTCCGGCGTCGCCGTGACCACCGCCGCGCTCGCCGCCACGATGCTGAACTACAACCTGTGGCTGAACTCGTGGACGGGCGTGTTCCTTTCCCTGATCATTTCGCTGTCCATCGGCGCGATCAACGGCTACCTGGTCACCAAGACCGGCATTCACTCCTTCCTGATCACCCTGGCGATGTTCCTCATGCTGCAGGGCATCAACCTCGCCGTGACGAAGCTGGTCACCGGGCAGGTCGCCACCCCAACGATCTCCGACATGGAGGGCTACAATTCCGCCAAGGCGTTCTTCGCCTCCAGCTTCGAGGTCTTCGGTGTGGACGTGCAGATCACCGTGGTGTGGTGGCTACTGTTCGTGGCACTGGCCAGCTGGTTGCTGTTCAAGACCCGCTTCGGTAACTGGATTTTCGCCGTCGGTGGGGACGCCGACGCCGCCCGCGCCGTGGGTGTTCCCGTGCGGCGCGTGAAGATCACCCTGTTCATGTTCGTGGCCTTCTCGGCGTGGTTCGTGGGGATGCACAACCTCTTCGCTTTCGACTCGATCCAGGCCGGGCAGGGCGTGGGTAACGAGTTCCTGTACATCATCGCCGCCGTGATCGGTGGCTGCTCGCTGACGGGTGGCCGGGGTACGGCGATCGGTACGGCCATCGGTGCGCTGATCTTCGGTATGACCAACCAGGGCATCGTGTATGCCGGCTGGAACCCGGACTGGTTCAAGTTCTTCCTCGGCGCGATGCTGCTGCTGGCCGTGCTGACCAATAATTCCTTCTCTCGGGTGCAGGGAGGTGCCAAATGACTCGCGATAACAAGCGGAAGGACGCGGCGACGGTGACGTCGACCGGGACGGGTGCGGCAGGCGACGTCGACGTCGTTGTGAAGGACGCCGGTGCCGATGGTGCCGCTGATAAGGACGCCGCCGGTGCCGAGGACGGCGCCACCCCGCCGATCATCGAGATGCGCGGCCTGGAGAAGGCCTACGGCGAGCGGCTGGTGCTCAAGGGTATCGACATGGAGATCCGCCCCGGCACCGTGACCTGCGTTCTGGGCGATAACGGTGCGGGCAAGTCCACGCTGATTAAGGCGCTCTCCGGGCTGCACCAGCCCACCGGCGGCGAGATGCTGATCGACGGGGAGCCAGCGCGACTGCGCAACCCGAAGGACGCCCTCGACCGGGGGATTGCCACCGTGTACCAGGACCTCGCGGTGGTGGGGCAGATGTCGGTGTGGCGGAACTTCTTCCTCGGCCAGGAGATCACCGGCGCGCTGGGGCGGCTGAAGGCCGACGAGATGCGCGAGATCACCGCCGAGCAGCTGGAAAAGATGGGCGTGAACCTGCCGGACGTGGAGGTGCCGATCAGCACCCTGTCCGGTGGCCAGCGGCAGGTCGTGGCGATCGCCCGGGCGATCTACTTCGGCGCGCGCGTGCTGATCCTGGACGAGCCCACCGCAGCACTGGGCGTGAAGCAGTCCGGCATGGTGCTGCGCTTCGTGAAGAAGGCCCGGGAGTCTGGGGTGGCGGTCATCTTCATTACTCACAATCCGCACCACGCCTACCTGGTGGGGGATCGCTTCATGATGCTCAACATGGGCCAGCAGGTGATGAACGCCGACCTGGCGGACGTCACACTGGAGGAGCTGACGGTGGAGATGTCCGGCGGTGGGGAGCTGGACGCGCTGAGCCACGAGCTGCGCAGCTAGCGGTATCAGGGGCAGGCCGGCCAGCAAAGCGAAAACATATGCGAAAGGGCGCCTCCCGAAAGATCATCCTTTCGGGAGGCGCCCTTTCCAGCTTCCTTAGGCAGCTAGCGGCTCACGCTAGAACTTGCTGAAGCGCTTGATGAGGTCATCCTCCAGCTGCTTCCAGCCGCGCACCTCCTCGTCGAAGGGTGCGGTCGGGGTGGTGCCCGACGGCGAGCCCGTGACGTAGGCGATGTAAGTCTGCAGGCGCGGGAAACCGACCAGAACCTTGTTCACGGCGTCGTCGCCCGCCCAGTCGGCGGCGTCGGCCAGCAGCTCATAAGCGCGGCTCAGCTGCTTCGGATCCACCGCGTCCACGGACTTGGCGATGTCCTCGCGCAGCCCGGTGAAGGTGTACTGGTTCATGTCGTGAACCGTGACCTCCAACTCGCCGGCATTCGCGGCCTGGACGATGTCGCCCCAGGTCTCCATCTCCTCGAGGTCGTGCTGCGGGGCGTCGATGAGCCAGCGCACCAGGGAGCGAGGGTTGGGGAAAGTGTTGATCTGGCCGTGGCGGCCCAGGAACACCGGCTTGCCTCCCACGTAGCAGCGCAGGGTGTAGACCCGCTGGCCGTTCAGGGAGATGCGGATCGGGTCGATACCGGCCTGCGCCCATACCGTCTTGTCATACGGGTCGGCGTTTTCATCTGCGGCGCTGCCAGCAGCGGCCTTCTCTGCGGCGGCGTCCTCCCGCTTCTTCGCGGCGGCGGCGCTGGCATCGGCCGCGGCCTTGTCTACTGCGTCGATGCGCTTCTGGGACTCCGCGACGGCCGTCTCGTCCACCTCGACCTCGGTGAGGCCGTCCTCGAGGTCGTCGAGCATCTCCGCCCACGCGCCGAGCACGATGCGGCCCATTGCGGTCCATTCTTCGACGCCGTTCTGGCCGGAGTAGTGGTCCGCGCCGCGGTAGATGTTCTGCAGCATGGAGTAGGAGCCGAACCACTTGTTGACCGACTCGATGCCAGCGACACCGCCGATGGACTGCAGCAGGCGGTATGCGCGGCTGACGTCCCGGACGTTCTCGTAGCTTGCCCGGCCGGCCAGCTGGTTCGGAGCCTCGATCAGGGAGATCTCCTGGATCTTCTGCGCCGACATCTGGGCATCGGCGTCCGCCTTGAACTCCTGCCACTTCGGGTGTTCGGCGAGCACGTGATCGTTGCTACCGACAACGTGGGCGTGGAGCTCGGCGGGGGAGGAGAACACGGAGATCGTGTCGTCCTTACCCAGGAATGCCTGCCACTTTTCGCCCCTGACGACCCACAGTGGGGCCCAGACGGTGTACCAGGTGCCGCTGGTGGTCTCCATCTTCAGCGTGACGAGCTGGTTTGGTTTAAACGTTGTCGGTTTGGAAGCTGCCATGATTGCGGATTCTACCCGGCCGGATCCGAACTCATAGCCTCGACATTGCGAAGCCGGGCGTCGAGCACCTTCGGCACCACCGCAGGGGGAGAGCCGAGGAACTGCGCCTGAAGATATTCCTGTTCCTCCGGCTGCGTGACGATCCGCGCCAAGCCCGGAACGCTCCGGGAAGAATGAGCCCCACCCATGTTGTGAATTCCCCCTTTGATAAACCGGTCCAGTGCGAACTGGCTCGGTGAACCTTTTCAGTGCCCACAGACTAACCCCGGCTAGCCGGTGGGGCGGTAGAAACCGTGGAAACCCATGCCGATGTTCTCTGTGCGGATCGGGCTGATACCCACCGGGTCGCCCGCCTCGATCAGCTGGCCGTCTTCGATGACCATCGCCACGTGACCATCCCACACCGCTAGATCCCCGGGCTGCACCTGGTCCATCGGGATCTGCGGGCCCACCGCCTGCTGATCGGCCAGGCGGGGAAGCTCCACCCCGGCCTGTCCGTAGGCCCACTGGACGAAGCCGGAGCAGTCGAAGCCCTGGCCCGGTGTGGTGCCACCCCACACGTACGGGGTGCCCAGCTGCGTCTTCGCCGCGGCCACGGCCTTGGCAGCCGCCTCGGTCGGGGCACCCGCCACAGCATCGCTAGATTCCACGGCGTCGCTGGAATCCGCAGCTGCGCCCCCATGACCTGCTTCGGGTCCTGTGGCGCTACCCGAGTGTGCTGCTGCGGGAGGCTGTCCGCTCGCCCCTTCGGACGGCGCGGGTGCTTCCGGGATCGCCTCCGCCGGCACCACGGTGGCCGTCGCCTCCTCCGCCAGTCCCAGCAACTCCTGGCCTAGCGCCTGCACGCGGGCCTCCGCCCGGCTTAGGTGTTTCAATGCGATGGCCTGCGCCTCCGCCAGCGCCACCGGTGCGGTCGGGCCGAGCAGCTGCACCGGATTCACCGCGCCACCGATCTCCGCCAGGGCTTCCATCGCGATTGCCCCGACATCCTCGATCGCCGCCAGGATGGCCTGCTGCCCGCGCCCGGCGACCGCGTCCAGCCCCTGGCGGACTTCCTCAATGAGGTCCACCGCATCCGAACCTTGCGCGAACTTGGCGGCCATCGCCCCACCGGCCTCGCCGAGCACAGCCGACCCGACTGTCTGGATGACCTCCCCGGCTAGTCCGCTGACCCCGGAACCCAGCAGCGCGGACACTCCAGGCTGCAGCGGCTGTGGGATGAGGGCTGCGATGGGTTTCACGAGCCCCAGAAAATCCGGAACACAGCCACCTCCGCCGAGCACCGAGCCAGCCATCTCCCCAAGAACGGAGCCGGCCACTTCTTCGATTACGTGCCCTCCAGCTGGTGCCAATACCGGTGCACTCATCACTGAACACCTCCCTCGAGGGCAGCAAAGCCAGCCTGGGCTGTCTGCTCATGCTCGTCCACGCGGCCCCGGAACTCATCCAGCGCACCAGCAGCGCCCTGGTAGAACCTCGCCAACTCCCCGGTGGCCCCGTGATGCCGAGCCCGGGCCTGCTGCAGTGCGGCCAGGAACCTCCCCAACTCCGGCAGGAATGGCAGCTCCACGTGTGGCGTATGCGGCGGGGCTGTCGCAGCCAGCTGCTCCGCCACTGCCCGCGCCTCCTGCGCCGCTGATTGAATCCGCTCCTGCTCGGCGATCACCTGACCGCCACTGTGTCCCCCAATACCGTTCGTCAAAGGCACCATTGTTCCCCCTGAATCTTCCCTGAATCGTCTCGGTGCGTGAAGTAACTCAGAGGTATTAGACAACGAGGACGGTCATTTGGTTCCCGCCCATGCCAATTTTCTCGCGTGCGCGGTGCTTAACGTAGATTTGGAGTCATGGACATCAAGGTGGTCAATCATCCTCTCGTGCGCGCCCGTCTGACGATTATGCGCGACGCCCGCAGCAACAACGTGGTCTTCCGCGACGCCCTCGCGGACCTCGGCGCGATGCTGATCTACGAGGCCAGCAACGACCTCGAGACTGAATCCTTCGACGTGGAAACCCCCGTCTCTACCGCCGAGGGGCACCGGCTGAAGAACCCGCCAATCATCGTCCCCATCATCCGCGCCGGCCTCGGAATGATCGACCCGGCACTCTCGATGATCCCGGACGCCCAGGTGGGCTTCATCGGCCTGGCCCGCGACGAGAAGACCCACGAGCCAGTCCCGTACCTTGAGGCCCTGCCGGATGACCTCTCCGGGCAGCCCGTCATGTTGGTCGACCCGATGCTCGCCACCGGTGGCTCCCTGCTCAATGCCGTGGAGCTGCTCGTCGAGCATGGTGCGGACGACATCACCTGCGTGTGCATGGTCTCCGCCCAGCCGGGCGTGGACAAGCTGGTGAACTCCGGCCTGCCGGTGCGCAAGCTCGTCACCGCCACGATCGACCCGGCGCTCGACGAGAACGCTTACATCGATCCGGGCCTAGGCGACGCCGGCGACCGCCTCTACGGCCCGCGGAATATCGACCTCGAGAGCCGCTAGCCCCGCCTCCACCTGCTCGCGGTCCGTGGCCTCGCCCACGGCCTCCAGGTAGAACTTCGCCTTCGGCTCCGTCCCGCTCGGCCGCGCCACGACCCGCAGCGCCACGCCGTCTGCATTACCCACCAGGCGCAGGCCCTCCGCGGCCTCCTCGCCCAGCAGTTCGGCGCTCATCGCGGCCCCCGCCAGGTTTTCCGGCGGTGCGGCCGCGAATTTTTTAATGACGTCCGTGGCCTGCGCAATGGACTCCAAGCGGATCGACAGCTGGCTGGAGCGGAAGCAACCGAACTCCTGCTCGATGACCGCTAGCTCGTCTGCCAGGCTCCGTCCCGCAGCGGCGAGCTCCGCCGCCCACGCAGCCGCGACCAACGCGGTGGCGATGCCGTCCTTATCTGCGACGATGCCGGGGGTGGGGCAGGTGCCGATGGCCTCCTCGTAGGCGAAAGCCAACTCCCCGGGGCGACCTTCCGCTGCGCGTGCCAGGTGCTTGAAGCCCGTCTTCGTCTCCACGTACTCCCACCCGCTGGCCTGGGCCATCACACCCAGCAGTTGGGAGGAGACGTAGGTCGTCGCGACCACCGGCGGGGCAGCGGCGTCTGCCGCCACGCCAGAGAGCACGCGGCGGGCCAGCAGCGGGCCGGCCTCGTTGCCACTGAGCATCCGGTAGGCCGGCTCGCCACCGGTGGGCACGCCAAGCATGCAGCGATCCGCATCCGGATCGAGTGCGATCAGCAGGTCCGCGCCGACCTCCTTGCCCAGTGCGAGCAGCAGGTCGGTCGCGCCGGGCTCCTCCGGGTTGGGGAAATCCACGCTCGGGAATTCCGGGTCCGGCCAGCGCTGCGCTGCCACCGCATGGATATCCGCGAAGCCATTGGCTTGCAGTACAGACTCCAGCGTGTCCCCGCCGACCCCATGCATCGGGGTATAGGCGATGGTCAGGGCTCGCCGTGCGGTGAGCACCGCGTTCTCGCTGCTAACAACCGGGGCGCTGATCGCGGACTCGTAGCCCTGGGATGCGCCGAGTTCTAGCTGCACGCTGCGGGAGCGGGCGACCTCCTCGGCCGTCGGCTGGGCCGCGATGGCTGCCTCGATCTCGCGATCGGCGGGGGAGACTAGCTGGGAGCCACCAGAAAGGTACAGCTTGTAGCCGTTATCGCCCTTCGGGTTGTGTGAGGCGGTGATCTGCACGCCGGCATCCAGGCCACGGTCGCGCACCAGCCAGGCCAGCACCGGGGTGGGATTGTTGCCACCCAGCAAGGTGACGGTGAAGCCCTTGGCCGCGAACACCTCGGCGGTGGCTCGCGCAAAGGTTTCGGAACCGTAGCGGGCGTCGTGGGCAACCGCTACCGCGATATCGGCTGCGGCCCGGTCTGCGTGTTGGGCGATCAACCAATCGGCCACCCCGGCGGTCGCCCGGGTGACAGTCGCGACGTTCATGCGATCCGGGCCCACGCCCACTGGGGCGCGCAGCCCCGCGGTGCCGAAACTCAAGCCCGGCTGGGAACTATTGTCCTGCGGGGCTGGAGTCGTTTCCTGCGGGGCTGTGTTCATGTCCTGCGGGGAGGGGCTCACGACTGGATCACGCTCGCGAGCAGGGAACCCATCTCCTGAGCCGCGGCCTGGCCGGCGGCCAGCACCTCCTCGTGATTCAGAGCCTCACCGGTCACCCCCGCCGCCAGGTTCGTCACCAGCGAGATGCCGAGCACGTCCACGCCAGCCTCCCGGGCAGCGATCGTCTCGTAGACGGTGGACATACCCACCAGGCCCACCCCGAAGGTGCGCAGCATGTGGATCTCCGCCGGGGTCTCGTATTGCGGCCCTGGCATCATCGCGTACACGGCCTCACGGATGCCGGGTCGCAGGGCCTTGACCTTCTCGCGCAGCTCGGGGGAGTAGGCATCCACCAGGTTCACGAAGTTCGCGCCCACCAGTGGGGTCTTTGCCGTGAAATTGATGTGATCGCTGATCAGAACCGGCTCGCCCACAGACATGCCCTCAGTCAGCCCGCCGGCCGCGTTGGTCAGCACGACCTGCTTCACCCCCGCAGCGGCAGCCGTGCGCACCGCGTGCGCGCACCGCCACAGCTCGTGGCCCTCGTAGGCGTGGGTGCGACCCAGCAGGATCAACACGTTGCGCTCGCCGATGCGCAGCGCCCGAATGGTGCCCCCGTGGCCCTCTGCGGTGGGCGGCAGGAAGCCCGGCAGATCGGACATCGGGAACTCCTGGACGTCGCTGTCCGCGGCCTCACAGACCACGTCCGCAGCTGGTCGCCAACCGGAACCCAGGACGATGGCGGCGTCGAAAGCAGAAAAACCAGTCTTCTGCAGCAACGCCGCGGCAGCCTGCTCCGCGAGCTCGTAGGGGGCCTGCCCGGGATTCGACGCAGCGGGCGAGGATTGCGCATTGTGGCTAGACATGGCCCAAGGCTACCGCGAAGTCACGCGCCACAGGGGTGGGCATATAGAATGGTGTTTCATGCGGCGTAACTAGACAACTCGGTCTTGAAGCGCCACAATCAGCAGACATCGACAATTATTGGCTTTAAGCCGGGAGGCATGCAGTGCAACACGGCGGACCCACCTCTGAGGCGGCCCAACTCACTCAGTTCGTCACCCTGTGGCTGAACGAGAACGTGGACCGTCTGATCGAGTGGCGGCGCCACCTGCACCGGAATCCGGAACTCTCCCACATGGAGGACGGCACCACCGCCTTCATCATGGGGATCCTCCGCGACGCCGGCCTTACACCGCAGGAGATGACCTGCAAGGGAGCCACCGTCGACATCGGGCCCGACACCGCACCGATGATTGCCTTCCGCGGGGACATCGACGCCCTCCCGGTCACCGAAACCACCGGCCTCGAGTTCAGCTCCACCGTGCCCGGCGTGATGCACGCCTGCGGCCACGACATGCACACCACCATCCTGCTGGGGCTCATGGTCGCCCTGGCTGCCTACGTCGAGGAGTACGGCGAGGACGCCCTGAGTGTGCGGGTGCGTGGCATCTTCCAGCCCGCCGAGGAGGTTCTGGACGGTGGGGCCAAGGACGTCATCGCGGCCGACGCCCTGCGTGGGGTGAACCAGATCTTCGCGGTGCACTGCGAACCGAAGCTGCGCTGCGGGCAGATTGGTGTGCGCGTGGGTGCGATCACCTCGGCCACGGACGTCATGGAGATCGTCCTGCGCGGCCCCGGTGGCCACACCTCGCGCCCGCACCTGACGGCGGATCTCATCAACGCCGCTGGCCTGGTCGTCACGATGCTGCCGCAGCTGCTGAGCCGGCGGGTGGACCCGCGTAGCGGCACCGTCGCCGCCTTCGGCTCGATCCACGGCGGCCAGGCCTTCAACGCGATCCCTGAGGAGGTCCGCCTCGTCGGATCCTTCCGCACCGCCGAGGTCGGGGTGTGGCGGGAGAGCGAGGCGATCGTCCGCGAGCTGCTGGACGAGATCGTCGCCCCGACGGGTGCCACCGCGGAGCTGCACTACACGAAGGGCGTGCCACCGGTGACCAACGACGACGTCGCGACCGCGCTGCTCGCGCAGTCCGTGCGTAACGTCGATCCGCACTCCCTGGTGGAGGCCCCGCAGTCCAGCGGCGGGGAGGACTTCTCCTGGTACCTGGAGCACGTGCCGGGCTCGATGGCGCGCCTGGGCACGTGGACCGGCGAGGGGGACAAGCCGGACCTGCACCGGCCGAATATCATCTTCGACGAGCGCGCCCTGGGCATTGGGGTCCGGCTCTTCGCCGGGGTCATCGACCAGTTCCGCCCCTAAGCGGAGCCCTGCGCTGTGCTCCGCGCCGGAGAGACGGCGCGACTGGGCTGGAGTCAGCGAGGGGTAGTGGCGCGGGACGCCGGGGGAGCATCAACCCACGGGGGCAGTCTTAGCGGTTGAGGCGGCGCTGCTGGCGTAGCTGGCGAACGGCGTGGCGCTGTTCGCGCTCGAGCTGCCGATTCGTCGGCATGTACCACGACTCCGGGCCAATCTTGAGCATGTACAGCAGGATCGCCACGACGGGGATGATCCACATGAACCAATCCGAGACGGTGGTCAGCATGAGTGCGCTGACCACGGAGAGTGCCATGATCCCGCCGCGGATATTGCGCCCCCGCTTGGAGGCCACGGCGACCTCCTCGGCGGTATACACCTGCCTGCCATAACCCGGCACCGCAACCACCTGCGATGGCTGCGCCTGATCGCCGCGTGGGATGCGGGGGAGATCCAGGAAAACCTCCGAGAGCTCGCCATGCACCCTGGCGTTGGCGATGTGGCGGCAGCGTTCGTCGTACTCTGAGATGTCTAGCCGGCCCGCCTCGAGGTGCTTCGAGAGCAGGTCCATGGCCTCCTCGCGCTCCTTATTCCCGATGCGGACAGCGCTGCGGGGATCGGGCCGCGAACCGTGTTCCCCCGGCCGGTTCTGCGGGTCATTCGAAAAAGTCATATAACGAGCCTACGCTTTCGTGGCCCAGTCGAAGGTGCGTTCCACAGCCTTATTCCACATGCGGTAGAGCTCGTCCCGCTCTTCTTCGGAAGCCCGTGGGGTGAAGGTGTGCTCCTCCTGCCACAGGCGCCGGATTTCCTCCTCATCCCGGAAGAAGCCCACCGCGAGGCCCGCGGCATAGGCCGCACCCAGGCAGGTGGTCTCCGTGATTTTCGGGATCGTGACGCTCACGCCCAGCTGGTCGGCCTGGAACTGCATCAGCAGGTCGTTTTCCACCATGCCGCCGTCAGCCTTCAGGCTGGTCAGCGGGACGCCGGAGTCCGCGTTCATCGCCTCGACGACCTCCCGGGTCTGGAAGGCGGTGGCCTCCAGGGCGGCGCGCGCGATGTGGGCTTTCGTCACGTAGCGGGTCAGTCCCGTGATCACCCCGCGGGCCTCGGGGCGCCAGCGGGGCGCGAGCAGCCCGGAGAAGGCGGGGACCACGTAGCAGCCACCGTTATCCGCCACGGAGCGGGCGAGGGGCTCGATCTCGTCGGCGGTGTTGAAGAAGCCCAGGGAGTCGCTGAGCCACTGCACCAGCGAGCCGGTCACGGCGATGGAACCCTCCAGCGCGTACTTCGGGGGCTGATTACCCAGCCGGTAGGCGATGGTGGTGATCAGCCCGTGCTTGCTGCGCTGCGGCTCGTCACCGGTGTTGAGCAGCAGGAAGCTGCCGGTGCCATAGGTGGACTTCGCGTCCCCCGGTTCCAGGCAGGCCTGCCCAAAGGCAGCGGCCTGCTGATCGCCCAGGATTCCCGCGATGGGCACGCCCTGCACCGGGCCGGAGCGACGCACGCGGCCGATGACCTCGCTGGAGGAGACGATCTCCGGCAGCAGGGACATCGGGATGTCCCAAATCTTGCAGAGCTCCTCGTCCCACTGTTGGGTGGACAGGTCCATCAGCATGGTGCGGGAGGCATTCGTGACGTCAGTGACGTGCTTGGCGCGCTGGCGTCCTGGCTTGGCCCCGGAACGGCGACCGGAACGGTCCGCGGAACGGGAGCGAGAGGAACGGGTCAGCTCCCAGATCACCCAGGTGTCGATCGTGCCGAAGGCCAATTCGCCGCGTTCTGCGCGCTCGCGGGCGCCGTCGACGTTGTCCAGGATCCAGCGGATTTTCGACGCCGCGAAATACGTCGACGGCGGCAGGCCGGTGCGTTCTTGGATGAGCTCCCGCTCCTCCTCTGTCAGTGCGTCGACGAGGTCGGAGGTGCGGGTGTCCTGCCAGACGATCGCGTTGTAGATCGGCTCGCCGGTGGCGCGGTCCCAGATCACCGTGGTTTCACGCTGATTGGTGATGCCGACGGCCGCGATCTCGTCCGGGGTGATGTCCTCGGAGGCAGCGGCGTCGGCCATGACGCGGCGGATGTTGAGCCGGATCTCCTCAGGGTCATGCTCCACCCAGCCCGGGTGCGGAAAAATCTGCTCGTGCGGCAGCTGGCTGCAGCTCGCGATATCACCGCGGCCGTCGAAAATGATGCAGCGCGTGGAGGTCGTCCCCTGGTCGATGGAGAGGACGAATCCTCGACGGGAGTTGGTTAGGCGGGCGTATTGCTCGGCGACCTGGTTGGAAAACTGATTCGCGAGGGCGTCCATCGTGTGCGGCTGCGGGGCCTAGCGGTTTTCCCGACCGCGGAGAACTGCGGACACGACGAGCAGTGCGATACCGCTGCCCACGCCGATCATCGAGATCCAGCGCAGGGTATTCAGCGAGCCGCCGGACTTGGCGGAGATGTAGTTCTTCCCCTCGTTGCACGCGATGTGCGCGCCCTGGATGTTCTCGGTGAACTCCACCCGGGCATAGACACCCTTGACCTTGGTGAATGGCAGGGAGACGTCCTTGATCTTGACGTCCTCGTCGGTGAGATCCTCCAGGTCCTTGACCTTGTCGTGGATGGGCTTGCTGCCGGGGCCAAAGAAACCACAGGCGGTGGCCTCGAGGGCGTCCTTATCGGCGAGCAGGTAGTAGGAGGTGTCCGCCTTCACCGCGGTGGGGTGATCCTCGGAGAAGCCCTTGACGGAGGAGAGGCTGACGATCCACGTGATCGCGCCGATGACCAGGAAGACGGCACCGATGATTCCCAGCAGCTTGGGGGAGACCCGTTGCGTGCCGCGGTCGCGCTCTTCTGCCTCGGTGGACGTGTCGGTCACCAGATCCGGTTGGTCCGTGGGGTCGAGGTGGTTATCGGTCATAGTTTTTGAAACTCCGCAAAACAGGGTGGGCACCGGGAACAAGCGAACCACGCCGCGAACTGAAAGCCACGTTCGCAGCCAGAAGCGCCGCCCCCAAGGGCATAGGCCAGGTCTCATCACTGGGGTATGGGTGACCTCCAGCGTGGACCAGATCTACTAATCCATTCTAAACAGACGCCGGTGCCGGTGGGTAGCTCACCCTCACTCTCGCGCCCTGTGTCGCCTGGCGAACTCTGTCGGAGGCGCCGGGAGCGGCAGGGCAGAAGGGGGCGGAGTCAGCGGGGCTAGTCGTCGAGAATCTCGAAGAGAGCCTGGTTCTTCGTCACGCTATCGCCCGGGGCGATAGCGAGCCCGGTGACCACGCCCGACTTGTGTGCCTGCAGGGCGTTTTCCATCTTCATAGCCTCCAGCACCAGCAGAGTGTCGCCCTCGGCGACCCGCTGGCCCTCCGAGACCTCGATCTTCACGATCGTGCCCTGCATCGGTGCGGCCACGGTATCGCCGGTGATAGCGGCCTCGCCGGCGGCGGCGCGACGGCGCGGGGCCCGCTTCGTGCGGCCTCCGGCAGCCATCAGCTCGCCCGGGACGGTGATCTCCACGCGGCGGCCCTCCACCTCGACGGTGACGCGCTGGCGGGGCAGCTTCTCCTCGCCGCCCGCCGCTGCGGATGCGTCCTCCGTCGACTCGGGCAGGGAGCCGTCCCACTCCTCTTCGATCCAGCGGGTGTAGACCTTGAAGCCATCCTCCGCGGTGAAGTCCGGGTTGTTCAGCATCTGCTGGAAGAAAGGGATGACCGTCGGCAGGCCAGCAACCTGAAACTCCCGCAGTGCACGCTTCGAGCGGGCGATGGCCTGCTCGCGGTCCTCGCCCCACACGATGAGCTTGGCCAGCATGGAGTCGAACTGACCGCCGATGACGGCGCCTTCCTCGATTCCGGAGTCCATGCGCACGCCTGGGCCGGACGGCTCGCGGTAGGCGGTGATCATGCCTGGGTTTGGCATGAAGTTATTGGCTGCGTCCTCGCCGTTGATGCGGAACTCGATGGCGTGGCCACGCAGCGTCGGGCGGCTGGTCCGGGACAGTGGGCGGCCTTCTGCGATGCGGAACTGCTCGCGCACCAGGTCCCAGCCGGTGATCTCCTCGGTGACGGGGTGCTCGACCTGCAGACGGGTGTTGACCTCCAGGAAGCTGACCAGGCCGTCGGAGCCAACCAGGTACTCCACGGTGCCCGCGCCCTGGTAACCCGCGGCGCGGCAGATCTCCTCGGCGGACTCGTAGATCCGGCGGTTCTGCTCGGCGGTCAGGAACGGGGCTGGAGCTTCCTCGATGAGTTTCTGGAATCGGCGCTGTGTAGAACAGTCGCGGGTGGAGGCGACCAGGACGTTGCCGTGCTTATCTGCCATGACCTGCGCCTCCACGTGGCGGGCGCGATCGAGGTAGCGCTCGACGAAGCACTCGCCGCGGCCGAAGGCTGCGATGGCCTCGCGGGTGGCGGAGTCGAAGAGATCTGGGATCTCCCCCATCGTGTAGGCGACCTTCATGCCGCGGCCACCGCCACCGAAGGAGGCCTTCACGGCAACCGGGAGGCCGTGTTCCTTGGCGAACTCCTCGACCTCGGCGGCGCTGGAAACGGGGTGCTTCGTTCCCGGTGTCATGGGAGCATCGACCATCGCGGCGATCTGGCGTGCGGTGACCTTGTCGCCGAGGCGGTCGATGGCCTCCGGCGGCGGGCCGATCCAGTTCAGGCCAGCGCCGATGACGGCGCGGGCGAAGTCCGCGTTCTCTGCGAGGAAGCCGTAGCCGGGGTGGATGGCATCGGCGCCGGACTCCTTGGCCGCGGCGATCAGCTTGTCGATGTTCAGGTAGCTCTCGGCGGAGGTCTGCCCGCCCAGCGCGAAGGCCTCGTCGGCCATGCGGACGTACGGGGCATCGGCATCCGGCTCGGCGTAGACCGCGACGGAGGCGATGCCCTCGTCCTGTGCGGCGCGGATGATGCGGATCGCGATTTCGCCGCGGTTGGCGATCATCACCTTCTTGATGGGGGTGATGCCCTCGGAGCTGGCCGTCGCAGCAGCATCTTGAGCTGGCGCGCTCGACACCTGATCCGTCTTGGCCGTCACGACGTTAACTCCTCCAATGTGGGTCCTCTTTGAACTCATCACCCTACCGCTATTCGTTTCCGAATTGTTACCTGGCACGCGGTATTTCGCTCAAGCTCTACTGAACTGGGGTGGGGCTGACGTGCTCTCACAAGCCAACTATGAATTCTCTCACTCGCTGGCTTTAGAGAAAGTGCTTCGCGTGTCTGCTGTGCAGTCTATTATTTTTGCCAAGCTAAGGAGTTGTGAGGAGGCTCATAGTGGAAAACCACGTTGTCCGTACCCGAAAGTCTGCCGAGGAGTTCCCCAGGGAGGAACATCTGGCGTGGAAGATTGCGACGATGGCCGCCGACCCCGTCGCCGTCGACGACGACGTCGAGGAGATGGTCGTCAACCGCGTGATCGACAACGCGGCCGTCGCGGTGGCCTCGGTGCTGCGCCGCCCGGTGTCCTCCGCCCGCGCCCAGGCCCTATCGGTCGGCCGTCCGCTGCAGGGGGAGGGTGCGACCGTCTTCGGCGTGGCGGACAGGGTCTCCCCGGAGTGGGCGGCCTGGGCCAACGGGGTGGCGGTGCGAGAACTGGACTTCCATGACACCTTCCTGGCTGCGGACTACTCCCACCCGGGGGATAACATCCCCGCCGTGCTCGCGGTCGCCCAGCACCGCGGTGCGGACCTGGGGCTGACCGGCAAGGACGTGGTCCGGGGGATAACCACCGCCTACGAGACCCAGGTCAACCTCGTGAAGGGGATCTGCCTGCATAAACACAAGATCGACCACGTGGCCCACCTGGGCCCGGGTGTGGCTGCGGGCCTGGGTACCCTGCTGTCGCTGGATCCGGAGCAGATCTACCAGGCCATCGGCCAGGCGCTGCACACCACGACCGCGACCCGCCAGTCCCGAAAGGGAGAGATCTCCAGCTGGAAGGCCCACGCCCCAGCCTTCGCCGGGAAGATGGGTATCGAGGCCGTCGACCGTGCACTGCGCGGGGAGGGGGCGCCCGCCCCGATTTGGGAGGGCGAGGACGGCGTGATCGCCTGGCTCCTGGACGGGCCGGAGGGCGAGTACACGGTTCCGCTGCCGGAGCCGGGGGAGCCCAAGCGCGGGATCATGGACACCTATACCAAGGAGCACTCCGCCGAGTATCAGTCCCAGGCACCCATCGACCTGGCCCGGCGCATGCGTGATCAGGTCGGTGATCTGAGCCAGATCGAATCCATCGTGCTGCACACCAGCCACCACACGCACTACGTCATCGGCACCGGCTCCGGAGACCCGCAGAAGTTCGACCCGCACGCCTCGCGCGAGACCCTCGACCACTCGGTGATGTACATCTTCGCCGTGGCCCTCGAGGACGGCACGTGGCACCACGAGCACAGCTACGCCCCAGAACGGGCGCAGCGGCCGGAGACCATCGAGCTGTGGCGGAAGATCTCCACGGTGGAGGATCCGGAGTGGACCCGCCGCTACCACTCCGAGGACCCCGCGGAGAAGGCCTTCGGGGCACGCGCGGTGATCACGCTGAAGGACGGCACCGTCATTGAGGACGAACTCGCCGTCGCCGACGCACACCCGTTGGGCGAGCGCCCCTTCGAACGCGCCAACTACGTCGAAAAGTTCCGGACCCTGGCGGAGGGCGTCATCGACGAGGCGGAGCAGAATCGCTTCCTGGACGCAGCCGAAAACCTGCCGGCGATGAGTGCTGCGGAGTTCGGGGAGCTCAACATCCGATTCTCAGCGGACACCCTGGCTCGCGCGCCACAGATCCCGCGGGGCATCTTCTAGCGCGCAGCGGAACCTTGACGGGCGCGGAGGACGGGCGCGGAGGGGCCCGAAGACCAACAGCAACCGATTCCACGCAGCGCCCGAGCCGCAAGCATCAAAGCCCAAGAGCACCACCTGAGCCACAGCAACGAGGAGCAAAGGAGCTTCCACCATGAGCACGAACACGCAAAACGCCAATGCCCAGAACAACGCAGCCGAGCAGCCGGAGGTCCGCAAGGGGCTCTACGGGGTGGTCGCCGACTACACCAGCGTCTCGAAGGTCATGCCGGAGACGAACTCGCTGACCTACCGCGGCTACGCCGTCCAAGACCTCGTCGACAACTGCAGCTTTGAGGAGGTGTTCTACCTCCTGTGGAACGGCGAACTGCCCACCGAAGAACAGCTGACCGAGTTCAACAAAGCAGGCCGCTCCTACCGCAAGCTCGATGCCGGGCTGATCTCGCTGATCCACTCCCTGCCCACCGACTGCCACCCCATGGACGTCATGCGCACCGCGGTGAGCTACATGGGGACCAAGGATCCGGAGCACTTCACCCCCAATCGGAAGCACATCACCCACGTCGGCCACAACCTGCTGGCCCAGCTGCCGATGGCCATGGCCATGGACATCCGCCGCCGACAGGGCGAGGACATCGTCGCCCCGGACCCGGAAAAGGGGGTGGCGGAAAACCTGCTGGCCATGGTCTTCGGCAACGGGCCGGACTCGCCGGCGAGCAACCCCGAGGACGTGCGGGACTTCGAGAAGTCGCTCATCCTCTACGCCGAGCACTCCTTCAACGCCTCCACCTTCACCAGCCGCGTCATCACCTCGACCCGCTCCGACGTGTACTCCGCGATCACCGGCGCGATCGGCGCACTGAAGGGGCCACTGCACGGCGGCGCCAATGAGTTCGTCATGCACACCATGCTGGAGGTCGACGACCCGGCGAAGGCGGAGGAGTGGGTGAACACGACCCTCGATAACAAGGAGCTCATCATGGGCTTCGGCCACCGCGTCTACAAGAACGGCGATAGCCGCGTGCCGAGCATGGAGCAGTCCTTCCGCGCGCTGGCCGAGCGCCACGATGGGGCTAAGTGGGTGGCGATGTACGAGAACCTCGCCGCGGCGATGGACAAGCGCACCGGGATCAAGCCGAATCTCGACTTCCCGGCCGGCCCCGCCTATTACCTGCTGGGCTTCCCGGTGGACTTCTTCACGCCACTATTCGTCATCGCCCGCGTGGCGGGGTGGACGGCGCACATCGTGGAGCAGTATGAAAACAACTCGCTGATCCGCCCGCTGTCGGCCTACAACGGGTCCGAGCAGCGGAAGGTCGTGCCGATCGCTGAGCGAGGGTGATAGGCAGGGCACACCGCGACGCTGGGAACCCGGCTAGCCCCCGAAGCTGATGCCGATGGCGCGCCGGGGCGGTGACCGTATCGGCCACCCTGGCCGGGGCTAGCGGTTCCAGAAATCCGAGACGCTGAGCCCGAAGTGCTCCAGCGCCTGGCGCACCAGCGGCAGGGATAGCCCGATGACGCTGGAAGGATCCCCCTCGATGCGGTCGATGAACCAGCCGCCGAGGGCCTCCAGCGTGAACGCGCCCGCGCAGCCCCAGGGCTCGCCGGAGGCGGCGTAGGCCTCGATGTCCTTATCGCTGGCATCCGCGAAGAACACACTCGTGGCCGAGGAACCCTCGAACCAGTGCCCGTCGTGGTAGATCGCGTGCCCGGTGATCAGCTCCGCCCGCTTGCCCCGTTGCTGCTGCCAGCGGCGCACGGTCTCCTCCGCGGTGTGCGGCTTTCCCTGCAGCTCCCCGTCGAGCAGCAGCATGCTGTCCCCGCCAATCAGGACGTCGCCCTCGCCCAGCTGGAGCCCATCCTCCAGGACGGCATTCGCCTTGGCCTTGGCCAAGTGGCAGACCTTTTTGGCGGGGGTGGGGGTACGCCCCTGGCTCGCGGCCTCGTCGATCAAACGCTGCATCGCGGCGTCCTCGTCCACACCGGAGACCTGGACTACTGGCTCCACCCCGGCGCTGCGCAGGATGGAGAGCCGGGAGGGGGAGGAGGACGCCAGCACGATGCGTGGGGTGGCCTGCGAATCAGGCATGTCTCGCTCCTTGAAAGGGACGGGAGTTAAGTATCGGTGTGCCGCCGCCGCGATGAGCGGCAGCTAGGCCTGCGGCAGATTCGGACTGCGGAAGCCCGCCGGATTCGGCTCCGGGGCATTGGGAAAGGGCTCGCCCGCGGAGCCATACCAGCCGCGGGTGTTCGGCTTGGCGCGGCGGCGCTCCTCGGCCTGCTCGGTGAGCTCGCCCACCAGCTGTTCGAGGGCCTGGCGCTGGATGGGCGTGGGATTGCCCTTCACCACCTCGACGGCGGCCTGTGGCTCCGCCTGCGGCGCCTCCTTTTCAGCCGACGCGGCACCGGTGCGGTGGGTCAGCCGTGCGCTGGTGAGCTCTGTTGGCTGTGTCTTGCGGCGGGCGCGGGAAAACTTTCTGCTCATGGATGCTCCAAACGTGTGCTTGGCGGGGGCTCGGTGGGCAGCGGGGCGCTAGAAGGTGACGATGCTGTGCTTGCGCGGGTAGCCGTCCTCAACCTTGCGCTCCAGCAGGGCGAGGCCTTCCACCAGCTTCTGGCGGGTCTCACTCGGCGGCAGCACCGCATCGACCAGCCCGCTCGCCGCGGCCTCGTAGGGATCCTGGGCGCTTGCCTCGTCCGCGCCGATCTCGGCGGCGAAGGTATCAGCGTCCGCCACCGCAACCTCCGCGGTCGGCCACGCGAAGACCAGGTCCGTGCCCATCCGCTTTGCAGCCAGGGCCAGGTAGGCGGAGCCGGTGGCCTTGCGGGTGATCACCGTGATCTTGCCGACCGACGCTGCAGCCGTGGCGTGGAAGAGCTTCGCGGTGCGGCGGATCACCGGCGCGTCTGGCTCCTCCGGCAGGAAGCCCGGGGCATCGACGAAGGAGACCAGGGGCATGTTGAAGGCGTCGCAGAGCTGGATGAAGTAGCTGACCTTCTCCGCGGAATCGATGTCGATGCCACCCGCCTTGACGGTGGGCTGGTTGGCGATCACGCCGACTGCGCGACCTTCAAGGCGGGCGAAGCCGGTGATGATGTTCGGCGCGAAGCCCAGGCTCAGCTCCAGCAGGCTGTCCTCGTCCAGGACTGCGGCCAGCACATCGCGGACGTCGTAGGTTTCGGACCCGGAGTCCGGGATCAGGTGGTTGATCTCGTGGACCAGCGCGGCAGCGTCGGCACCCTCCTCGGCGCGGCGGTTCGCCAGCTCGGTGTTTACAGGCTCCGTGGCCGGTGCGATCGCCCGGTTATTGGAGGGCAGGTAGGTCAGCACGTCGGCCACCGTGTCCTGTGCGGCGGACTCGTCGGGGACCACGATGTGGGCGGTACCAGTCTCCTGCGCCTCGACCACCCCGCCGGGGTTGGCGTCCATAGACAGGGAACCCTGCCCGTCGATGGAGATGACGACGTCGGACATCGCGATCCCGTGCACCTGCACGCCACGGCACTCGCCGGCGACGACCGCGATCTGCGGGATCACGCCCGAGGCCTGGGTCTGCAGGCGCAGGATGCGGGAGTACATGTCCAGGGCGATGATGCCCTCCTTGAGACGGGCGCCTGCGCCCTCGTAGAAGCCGATCACCGGGGTGCCGGACTTCAGCGCCAGCTCCAGCACCTTAATAATCTTCGCACCGGTGGTCTCACCGATCTTGCCCTCAAAGAGGGTCGCATCCTGCGAGAAGACACAGACCGGGCGGCCGTCGATGGTGCCGTGGCCGGTGACCACGCCATCGGTCAGCGGGCGCTCCTTCTCCAGGTCGAAGGCCTTGGAGCGGTGGCGCGCCAGGGCGTCGATCTCCACGAAGCTGCCATCATCCAGCAGCGCTTCCACCCGTTCGCGGGCAGTGAGTCGACCGGCGTTGTGCACTGCTCGCACCGCGTCCTCCCCGGCGGGTTGGCGGGATTTCGCCAGGCGATCCTGGAGGTCCGCGATCTTTCCGGCCGTGGTGGACGTGTCATTCTGAGGATTCATGGCACACAGTCTAGATCATGCAGCGGGTCAGTCCCTATGCCACACGAGCTGGGTGGCTGAGGATGGCGGGGTGTGTCCGCGCCGTGTTCTAACATCAAGGGCATGCAAACTTCCCGTGTTCTTCTCGACGCCGCCACCTTGCGCGAGGTGCTGCCCGCCCTCGGCTGTGGGGCCGTGGAGGTGCTCGATCAGACGACGAGCACCAATAGCATGCTCGCTGAGCAGGTCCGGGCGGCGCTGGCGGCAGGCGAGGAGGTGCTGGAGTTCTCCGTGCTCTTTGCCGAGGAGCAGACGCAGGGCCGGGGGAGGCTGGACCGGGCGTGGGGTGCGCCGCGCAGCAGTCAGCTGATCGTCTCTGTTGCCGTTCGGCTGCCCGGGGTGGATGTGGCGACCCGGCTGGGGCTGTTGCCACTGCTGACCGGTGTCGCGGCGGTGGACGCGGTGCGCGCGGTGAGCCGGGCAGCTGGTGCGGAGGTCCCGGCGGAGCTGAAGTGGCCCAATGACGTGATGGTGGACGGCCGGAAGCTCGGCGGGATCCTCGTGGAAGCCGTGCAGCTTGAACCCGAACCGATCGTGGTGATCGGCCTGGGGCTGAACGTGGATCTACAGCGCACGGAGCTGCCGGTGCCGCATGCGACCTCCCTGGTTCTGGAGGGCATGCCAGGCGACCAGGAGTCGAGCGAGGGCGGCCCCGGAGTGCGCACCCGCCTGGCCATCGCGCTGATCGACGAGCTGGTGGGCGGGCTACGCCGCTTCATCCAGCTGGGCGGGGCACCGCAGAGCGTGCTGCCGCGCTACCGACAGGTCGTCGCCACCCTGGGCACGAAGGTCGTGGTCCACCTTCCGGACGGCACGACCACCCACGGCGTCGCCCGAGACGTGGAGGGTACCGGTGCGCTGGTTGTGGACGTCGACTGTGGCGGAGAGCTGGTCGTCGCCGCCGGCGACGTCACCCACCTGCGACCCGCGGAAGGGGAGAGCTGATGGCCTTCGGGAAAATCACCTTCGAACCAGGCGAGCAGATTCTCGCCGAGCTGTGCCCCAACCGTCGCTCCCTGCTCTTCCCCGTGCTGGGGCTGCTGCTGATCACCGGGGTCACCTGGGCACTGATCGGGATGATCGACCACTACCTCGACGCGGAGGCGCTCCGCCTGCTCGGCTATAGCCTCCCCGTGCCCAGCCAGCTGGCGATGCACGTTGGCGAACCGTTCTACGTTGCGGCCCAGTGGGGTCGGCGCGCGCTGGTGGTGCTGTGGCTCTTCCTGGCCTGGCGGCGCTGCGGGCGACAGATGATCTTCCGCGCCCGCAGCCGGATGATGCTCACCAACGAGCGCCTCATCACCGCCACCGGGCACTGGCGCAGCCAGACTGCCCAGGTGCCGCTGGAGTACATCGTGGACGCTCGGGCGAAGGGCTCCACCGTCTCCGTGTTCGTGATGGGAACCCGCAATCCGATCGTGCTGCGGGACGTGCCCTATGCCAAACGCTTCGTCCGGCTGATCCGCAGTCACACGCGGGCACTATGATTGGCCGTGTGAAAGATTCAGCTCATTCTTCTGCACCATCCGCTTCCGACTCCACCGCTGATTCCGGCTTGACCCGCGCCGCCGACTGGTCCATCGCCCGGGCGGCTGCCCACGCGCCGGGCGCTCCGTTGGTCACCATCATTGGTGATGGCCAGCTGGCCCGCATGATGCAGCAGGAGGCCGTGGAACTGGGCCTTTCTGCGCGCGTGCTTGCCGGCTCCGCCGACGCCTCCGCCGCGCAGGTCACCGCGGACGTCGTGCTGGGGGACTACACCAATAAGGCACACGTCGCGGAGGTCTCCAAGGATGCCGACGCCGTGACCTTCGACCACGAGCACGTACCGAACGAGTTCCTCGACGAGCTCATCGCCGCCGGCATCAACGTCCAGCCACAGCCGAAGGCCCTGATTAATGCGCAGGACAAGCTGATCCAGCGCCAGCGCCTCTCCGAGCTGGGCGCCCCGGTCCCGGCCTTCACCGCCATCGAGAACACCGAGGACGCCGCCGCCTTCTGGGGTACCACCGGCGGCAAGGTCTGCCTCAAGGCCCGCCGCGGCGGGTACGACGGCAAGGGCGTGTGGTTCCCGGATTCCGAGGCCGAGCTCAACGAGCTGGTCGCCGAGCTGCTGGACAAGGGCGTGCCGCTGATGGCCGAGGAGAAGGTCGAGCTTGTCCGCGAGCTCTCCGCCCTGGTCGCCCGCACCCCGTCGGGGGAGGCGAAGGCCTGGCCGATCACCGAGTCCGTCCAGGAGCGCGGCATCTGCGTGGAGGCCGTCGCCCCAGCCCCGGGCCACGACGGCGAGGTCCTCAATCAGGCCCGCGAACTGTCCCGCACCATCGCCACCGAGCTGGACGTCACCGGCGTGCTCGCCGTCGAGCTCTTCGAGTTCCGCGACGCCGAGGGTTCGCTGGCGATCAGCGTCAACGAGCTGGCCATGCGCCCGCACAACACCGGCCACTGGACCCAGAACGGTTCCGTGACCAGCCAGTTCGAGCAGCACCTGCGCGCGGTGCTGGACCGCCCGCTGGGCAGCACAGATCTCACCGCGCCTGCCACGGTCATGGCCAATGTGCTGGGGTACGACGATGCCGACCCGGCCATGCCGATGCACGAGCGGATGGACCAGGTGTGGCGCCGCTTCCCGGCGGCGAAGATCCACATGTACGGCAAGGACTGGCGCCCGCGCCGCAAGATCGGCCACGTGAACCTCTCCCTGCCCGCAGGCCAGCCCGCGACCGACGAAGCGGTGGCACAGCTGCGCCGCGACGCCCGCCTGGCCGCGGACTTCCTCGTCGCCGCCGAGTGGTCCGACGGCTGGACCGAAGCCTAGAAACCGATCAGCCCCAGGAGGCACACAACATGACTAGCAACAAGAACTCTGCCCCCACCGGCCCACAGGTCGGCCTGATCATGGGCTCCGATTCCGACTGGCCGACCGTCGAACCCGCCGCAGAGGTGCTGGCCGAGTTCGGCATCCCGATGGAGATCGGCGTGGTCTCCGCGCACCGCACCCCGGAGCGCATGCTGGATTATGCCCGCGAGGCACACAAGAACGGCGTGAAGGTCATCATCGCCTGCGCTGGGGGTGCTGCGCACCTGCCGGGCATGGTTTCGGCAGCCACGCCGCTGCCGGTCATCGGCATTCCACGTGCTCTGAAGAACCTCGATGGCCTGGACTCCTTGCTCTCCATCGTGCAGATGCCGGCGGGCGTGCCGACCGCCACCGTCTCCATTGATGGTGCGAAGAACGCTGGCCTGCTGGCCGTCCGCATGCTCGCGGTGGCTGACCCGGAGCTCATGGAGCGCATGGTGAAGTACCAGGAGGATATGCGCGATAGCGTCATGGAGAAGGACGCCGCCTTGAAGCGCAAGCTCCTCGGCGAGTAGTTTCCAGCTGCCGCGGCTGCCGAGCAATGCGGCTGCTGGGCCTCGCAGCTCAGCAACGCCATCGCCGGGCCTCGCAGCTCGGCCAGGAAAGGCAAAAAGCGCCCCTCGGGGCGCTTTTTCTTTGTGCTCTCCAGGGGCGCTCTAGTACTCCCGGTAGCGACGGTAGCGACGCCACACCAGCCAGCTCAGCAGCAGTAGGACCGCGAAGAATACACCGGGCCAGGGGGAGGGTTCGGGCTGGAAGACATTCCACACCGCCTGCACCCCGGCCAGCAGGGTGAAAAAGCCCACGAAGCCCAGGGCGGACTCCCAAACCAGCTTCTTGCGCTGGCCGTCCGGATCCACCTCGCCGGCTGGAGCGCCACACCGGGCAGCTCCACCGGCGCGCTCGTCCAGCCCGCTGGCAGCCCCATCGACTGGCCGGTCCTCGCGCGTGCCCCGCGCCGCGTGCTCAGGCTTCGACACGATCAACCAACCCCTACTTCACGCCACCGGCGGTGAGCCCGGAGACGATGCGGCGCTGGAAGACCAGCACCATCACGACCAGCGGCACCGTCACCAGCGCGCCGGCAGCCATCGTCGCCGCGTAGGGGAACTCGTAGGCCGAGGCCCCGGAGAAGCGGGCGATCGCTACGGTCACCGGCTCCACGGCGGGGGTGGACAGCTGCTTGGCGAGCATGAACTCGTTCCAGGTCGCGATGAACGCCAGGATGGCCGTCGTAAACAGGGCGGGCGTGGCCAGCGGAAGAATGACCTTCCGGAAAGCCAGGCCACGGGAGGCGCCGTCCACGCGGGCGGCCTCCTCCAGCTTCCACGGCAGCTCGCGGAAGAAACTAGTCAGCGTGTACACCGTCAGCGGCAGCACGAAGGAGATATTCGGGATGATCATCGCCTGGTAGGTGCCGATCCACTCGATCTTGGAGAAGAGCTGGAACAACGGGGTGACCAGCGCGATGCCCGGGAACATCGAGGCCGCCAGGATGATGCCCGTGACCAGCCCCTTGCCGCGGAAGTCCACGCGGGCCAGGGCGTAGGCGGTGAACACGCCCACCGTGAGCGCGATCGCGGTGGTCGCGGCACCGATGATCAGTGAGTTGCCGATCGCCCGGAGGAAGTTATTGCCGGCGTCGGTGGCGAGAGCGTCCCGGAAGTTCTCCAGCGTCAGGTGGCTGGGCAGCGGGTTGGTGGAGAAGGTGTAGCGCTTGTCGCGTAGGGCGGTGACCACCATCCAGTAGAACGGCGCGAGCCCCCACGCCAGGATCACGATGACGGCGAGGTAGTTGCGCAGAGTCTGGGTTGCCTTCTTCATCGCTGTCCTCCCGTCGCTGCGGTGTCTGCGGTCTGCGTGCTCTTCGCTCCCGCTGCGTTGTTCTGGTCGGTGACGTCGCCGCGACCGATCTCAGCCTTCTGCTCGTCCTTCTTCTTATCGACGACGCTCCCGCCGCGCAGCCTGCTCAGCAGGGACTTCTTTGGCTTGCTGCCCGCCTCCTGGGTACCGCCGATATCGGCGCCCAGGAACCGCACCATCACGTAGGCCACCCCGAAGATCAGCAGGAAGATGAGGCTGGACAGGGCGGAGGCGGAGTTGTAATTGCCCTGCTTGGTGTCTGTGATCACCAGCTGGCTGATCACGGCGGTGGGGGAGTTGGAGGACTCGGAGATCATGATGACCGGCAGATCGTACATGCGCAGCGCATCCAGGGTGCGGAACAGGACTGCGACCATCAGTGCGGGGCGAACCAGCGGCAGGGTGATCTGCGTGAACTGCTGCCACTTGGAAGCACCATCCACGCGGGCAGCCTCGTAGACCCCCTGCGGGATCATCTGCAGGCCCGCGAGGATCAACAGCGCCATGAAGGGGGCGGTCTTCCACACGTCTGCGATGATCACTGCGAAGCGAGCGGCCCAGGGGTCGGTGGTCCAGTGGATCTGGGTGCCGAGCAGGGAGTTGATGATGCCCTGGTCCGCGAAGATGAACTGCCAGAGCTTCGCGGTCACCGCAGTGGGGATCGCCCAGGGCACCAGCACGGCGGCGCGCAGCAGGCCACGGCCGAGGAAGCTGCGGTTCATCACCAGCGCCATCCACAGACCCAGCACAGTCTCCAGGCTGACGGTGACCACCACGAAGAAGAGGGTGATGCCCAAGGCAGGGTAGAAGTCCGTTGGCAGCATGCCGGAGGTGCACTCCACCACGGTGCCGTTCGGACTCATGCAGCGCTGGGCGATCCACGTGAGGTAGTGGTCGAAGCCCGCGAAGCCGCCCTCCACGAACATGCCGGTGTCCGGGTCAAGGTGCCGGTTGGCCTGGAAGGAAAGATAGATCGCTCGCAGGATCGGGTAGCCGATGACGAGGGCCAGCAGCAGCATGGCCGGGCCGACGAGCCAGATCGCGCGCAGGTCGCGGCGCGGCGTGCTGGGGTGCGTCGCCTTCGCCTTTCTGCCGCGCGGCGCGGTGCCCGGTGCAGGCGCCTGGTCGGCCGGTGCCGCCGATGTCGGCGAGGTGCTCACAGGCTTTCTCCTTTTGCCGTTGACGGGCCCGCCGGGGACACCGGCGGGCGGGTTGCATAAAAAGCATAGTCGCCATCCCCGACAGGAATGGCGAGGCGGCCACCACATCATGGTGATGTGGCGGCCGCCTGTGTGTCGCGCACAGCGACTAGAGGGGTGAAGAGGCGCTTAGCCCTGAGCGGACTCGATAGCCTTCTTCATGTCCTCGGTGGCCTTGTCGATTTCGCGCTTCTGGGTCAGCGCTGCGTAGGAGTTATCCTGCACCGCCTTGGACAGGGCGTCGTAGGTCGGGGACGCCGGGCGCGGCTTCGCGTTCTCCAGGGAGACCTTCAGGGCCTCCATGTACGGGAACTCCTCCTGGATGTCCTCCTCGTCGTAGATGCTTGCCAGCACCGGCGGGAAGGATGCCTTGGCGAAGGAACGCTGGTTCTCCTCGTTGATGATGAACTCGATGAACTCCTTGGCCGTGGCCTTGTGCTTGGAGTTGATGTTGATGCCGTTGTTGTAGCCACCCAGGGTGGACACGCCGACGCCGTCCTTACCGACCAGCGGGGAGACCTCGGTCTTGCCCTTCACCGCGGAGCCCTCCTCCTCGGCGTTGGTGTACATGTACGGCCAGTTGATCGCCATTGCGGTCTGGCCCTGCGTGAAGGCGAGGTTGACCTCTTCCTCGGTTGCGCCGGTGGAGGCGGAGGAGATGGTCTTGTCCTGGTAGGCGTCCACGAGAGCCTGCAGGCCCTCCTGGGACTTCTCATCGGTGACGGTGACGTTGCCGTCCTCGTCCATGATGGCCCCGCCCCAGCCGCGCATGAAGCTGTCGGTCATGACGGTCAGGCCCTCGTACTGCTTCAGGGTCGCGGTCAGGCAGTCCTGGTCCTTGACCTCCTTGCACTCCTCGACGAGTGTGTCCCAGTTCTCCGGGACGTCCTTGACGATGTCGGTGTTGCGGTACAGCAGCTGCGCGTTGGTGTTCTGCGGCAGCGCGTAGAGCTTGTCGTTGTAGGTTGCGGACTCCACGGTCGGCTTCAGCAGCTTGCTGGTGTCGACCTCGAGGTCGCCCTCCAGCGGTGCGAGCCAGCCGTTGGCTGCGAACTGTGCGGTCCAGACGACGTCCAGTGCCATGACGTCGATGTCGTCCTGACCTGCCTGCAGGGACTGCACCAGGGTGTCGCGCTGGGCATCGGCCTCACCGGCGAGCTCCTGGAGCTTCACCTGCTCGTCCGGGTGCTCTTCGTTCCACGCGTCGATGATCGGGCGGAGCTTGTCGGTGTCGTTCTTGCCCATCGCGAAGGTGATGGGGCCGCGGGCGTCGGCGCCCTCCTGGCCCTTGGCGGAGTCGTCGGAGCCGCCGTCGGAGCAGGCTGCCAGAGCCATGCCGGATGCTGCGAGGATCGCCAGCATCTTCTTGTACTGGTTTGCCATAGTGGAGCCTTTCTAGAAGGTATTCCCGGCTGACCTTCCCGGCGAAAGATACAGGGAAGCCACCCACCACCGCGCCGCTGAGGCACGCTGGTGAGTGGCAGTCAGCGGGAAAGCTGAAAAGTCTGCACCCCAAGTTTAGGTAATCGGGGGGTAGATCCCACGATGAATATCTTTCTAGTGGTTAATTCTAGCCCCGGCCGCTACCCCCGACCCGCTCCTGGGTTTGGGCGTCGAAGAAGTGGATCCGGGCGCCTGCCGCCGGTGTGAGCACCACGGTCTGCCCGATGGCGGGCTGCTCGCCCGCCCCACCCCGGGCCACGAGGGTGCCGTAGTCCGTCTCCGCATAGATATAGGAGTCCGCGCCGAGCTCCTCGACGAGGCTGACCTCGCCGCGGACGCCGTTGGCCGAGCCCTCGGTATCCACGGTGAGGTGCTCCGGACGCACGCCCACGATGAGCTCCTTGGAGCCACCGTTGCCCGCGTAGCCGGCCGGCGGAGCCTCGTCGAAGCCCGGCAGCGGCTCGGTGGTGGTCAGCAGGTTCATCGCAGGCGAGCCGATGAAGCCCGCCACGAAGGCGTTATCCGGGTTCTCGTAGAGCTCCTTCGGGCTGTCCACCTGCTGCAACACGCCGTCCTTGAGGACGGCCACGCGGTCGCCCATCGTCATCGCCTCCACCTGGTCGTGAGTGACGTAGACGGTGGTCACCCCCAGGTTCTTCTGCAGCTTCACGATCTGGGCGCGGGTCTGGACGCGCAGCTTGGCGTCCAGGTTGGACAGCGGCTCATCCATGAGGAAGACCTGCGGCTCGCGGACGATCGCCCGGCCCATGGCCACGCGCTGCCGCTGGCCACCGGAAAGGTCCTTCGGCTTGCGGTCCAGGAACTCCTCCAGGCCCAGGATCTCCGCCGCGCGATCCACCCGCTCGGCGATTTCGGACTTCGAGCGCTTGGCGACCTTGAGCGCAAAGCCCATGTTCTCCCGCACCGTCATGTGTGGGTAGAGGGCGTAGTCCTGGAAGACCATCGCGATGTCGCGAGCTGCCGGCTCGGTGCCGGTGACGTCCTTGCCGCCGATGGCGATGTGCCCGCCGCTCGTCGCCTCCAGGCCAGCGAGCGCGCGCAGCGTGGTGGACTTTCCACAGCCGGACGGGCCCACGAGCACCAGGAACTCGCCGTCGGCGATGTGCAGGTCGAGGTCCCGCACGCTGGGTCGCTCCGCGCCGGGGTACTGGATCGTTACGTCATCGAATTTCACGTCGGCCATGGGGAAGATGATACTTCAGGACGACGAGCCCCCGACCCAGCCGACCCTAGAATGTCGAACTATGCCCGAAAACAATGTACCCGGCGCGCTCGGCCACAACCCGCTGAGCACCGGCCCCCTCGGCTCCAACCCGACGTGGTGGCGCGACCCGGCTCGGCGCCTGCAGTTCCTCGTCATCTCGCTGCTGTTCCTCCTGCTTTCCTTTCCGGAGATTGGCTTTGCCTCCGGCCAGTCCGGGGGTTGGCAGGCGCCGATACTCCTCGCTGGTCTCGCCATCTCCTACGCAGGCTTGGTTGTGCAGCAATGGCGCGTGGAGCTGGGGGTGGCGATGATCGCGGTCGGCCTGGCCCTCTCCGCCCTGTCCGGGGGTTTCGCAGTGTTACTCGGGTATCCGCTGGTGTGCTGGCAGGTGTACGTCATTCGGGCGCACCTGCCGCGGCGACGGAGGATGTGGCTGGCTATTGCAGTGGTCGGCAGCCTCGCGGCGATCACCTGGCAGTTCATCGCGGACCGGTTGTATAACCCGATCTTTTCTGAGCAAATCACCCTAAAGGAGGTGCTGGCCGACCCGGAGATTTGGATGACCATCGGCATGGCCAGCCTGCTGGCCCTGGTGTCTATCGCCCTGTGCTGGCAATTCGGCAAGCAAGCCCACCGGCGCCAGGAGGAGGTCGCCAACCTCGCGGCCCGCGCGGAACTGGCCACGGTGTCCGAGCGAAACCGCATCGCCCGCGAGATGCACGATATCGTCGCGCACTCCCTGACCGTGGTGATCGCGCAGGCTGATGGCGGCCGCTATGCGGGGCGCAAGGATCCGGAGAAAGCCATCGAGGCGCTCGAGACGATCTCCACCCGCGGCCGCGAGGCGCTGACGCAGATGCGCAGCCTGCTCTCCGTCCTCCACACGGAGGAGGGTCGGGACGTCGCGGCAACCCCGGGGATCTCCGGTATCCAGGACCTCATCAGCGACGCCAACCGCTCCGGCGCCCACGCCACCCTCGCCGTCGAGGGTGAGGAGGTTCCGCTCGATGAGGCGAAGGGGCTGACTGTCTACCGGGTGGTGCAGGAATCCCTCACGAACGTCATTAAGCACGCGGGCCCCGTCGAGGTGCGCATCCGCCTGCTGTGGGAGGATGCGCGCCTCACCGTGATGGTGGATAACGCCCCAGGGGAGGAGCAGCTGACGGGCAGCGGCCGGGGACTGACGGGTATTAAGGAGCGCGTACGGATCCACGGTGGGAAGGCCAGCTGGGGGTCGAGCGCGCTCTTCCCCGGAGGCTGGAATGTCACGGCCACCATTCCGCTCGGCGCGTAGGGGCTGCGTGTCTGACCGCAGTGCTACCGTGACGGCAGCAGACCAGCAGAAGAACTAATGACCGAAGAATTTTTAAAAGGCGAGGGGCACGCAAACATGATCACCGTGGGATTGGCTGACGACCAGCAGCTCGTGCGCGCCGGCTTCGCGATGGTGCTGGATAGCCAGGATGACATCACCGTGGTCTGGGAGGCAGCCGACGGGGCCGAGGCCTGTGAGCTGGCCGTAGCCCAGCCCGTGGACATGATCTTGATGGACGTGCAGATGCCCACCATGGACGGCATCGCGGCGACCCGCCGAATCCTCAACGAGCTCGCCCCCACGGGACCTGCGGGGGATCCCACCCGGGTGATCGTCCTCACTACCTTCGATAGCGATAACTACGTCCTCGGCGCCGTCACCGCCGGGGCCAGCGGTTTCCTGCTCAAAGACGCCGACCCGGAGGAGCTCATCAACGCGGTCCGCACCGTCGGGGAGTCCACCGCCGTGATCAGCCCGGCGGCGACCGCGAAGCTCATCCAGCGCCTGCGGGCGGACGGGGCCGCAGGCAGTGCGGCGTGGCAAGCAGGGTCACCCGCGCCGGGTGCGCAACCGGAGGACACCGCCGCCACGACACCGTCAGCGACGCGGCAGGGCACGCCGGATACCGAGGATGACCTCGGGCTGGTGGATCCACTCACCCCACGCGAGCGGGAGATCCTCTGCCTCATCGCGAAGGGACAGAGCAACCAGGAGATCGCGGAAAAACTCTTCATCTCCCTGCCGACGGTAAAGACCCACGTCGGGCGGGTTCTGATGAAGACCGGCTCGCGGGACCGGGTGCACGCCGTGCTTTTTGCCCTGAAGCACCACCTCGTGGACCCGGAAGAATTGCTGACCGCCGAAAGCTAAAAACAAACCGGAGCAGGAACGCCAACCCGGTGGGGAGAACTGCAGAACCACCGCGCCACGGTGAGCCGTGGGGATGACCGGAAGGGGCGGACGTCATACCCCGGTATGAAAGAACAGAAACGGCGATAATCATCCGCCGGACCGATGTTCCAGGGTGGGGCTAGGCACGAAACTGTGAAACATGATCACAGTTGAACAGCTCAGCAAGAGTTACGGAAAGAACCAGGTCCTGAAGGACATCAGCTTCCACGTCCCGGACGGGAAGGTCACCGGCTTCCTCGGGCCAAACGGTGCGGGCAAGTCCACCACGATGCGCTGCATGCTCGGCCTGGACCGGGCAAGCGCCGGGCAGGTCACCTTCAGCGGCGAGTACCGCGACGGGCAGTCCTACGACGGGGCCTTTGCCGCACTAAAGAACAAGACGCAGATCGCCGGCGCGGTGCTGGACGCCTCCTGGTTCACCCCGGCACGCACCGGACGCAACCACTTGCGCGTTCTGGCACACGGCGCGGGGATCAGCGACAAGCGCGTGGATGAGTGCCTCGAGATCGTGGGCCTGAGCAGCGCGGCGAAGAAGAAAGCAGGCGGCTACTCCCTGGGCATGAAGCAGCGCCTCGGGCTGGCGGCGGCACTGCTCGGCGACCCGCAGCACCTCATCATGGACGAGCCCGTCAACGGCCTGGACCCCGAGGGCGTCACGTGGATGCGCAACACCATCCGGGCGCTCGCGGCGGAGGGGCGCAGCGTGCTGGTCAGCTCCCACCTGCTCAGCGAAATGCAGCTCACGGCCGACCGCCTGGTGGTGATCGGCAAGGGGCAGATGATCGGGGAGTACTCGATGGACGAGTTCCTTGCCGGCGGAACCGCGGTGTCCGTGGAGTGTCGGGAGGCGGTGCTGCTCAGCGAGAAGCTGCAGCACAAGGGCCTGAAGGTGGAGCTGCAGCGGCCCCGCAGCCTGCGCATCGCCCTGCCGGAGGAACTCAGCGAAGCAGAGCTGCGCGAGTTGGTGGCGCAGACCGCGCTGGAGGAGAACTTCCTCATCACGAAGCTGGCCGCGGAGACCGCGAACCTGGAGCAGCGTTTCCTGGCGGCGACGTCCGAAGCTCAGGAATACCGGACGGGCGCGGTGGCCGGCGCTGGTGTGCAGCGCTAGACGATCACAACAGCTGAATTTCAAGAAGAAACCACAAGCGCAGAACAAAGAAAGAAGGCGCACCCATGAGCAGCTTCCTCAGCTCAGTGAAATCCGAAACAACCAAACTCCTCACCCTGCGCAGCACGCTGATCTACTTCATCCTGCTGGGCGGTTCCCTCGGCGGCCCGGTATTTTTGTACCTCCTCCTGTCGGAGACACCCCTCAAGGTGGACTTCTCGGACGTCGGCATCGGCGGCATGATCGCCCTGATGATCTGCATCGTTTTTGGCGCCTCCACCACCGCCGGCGAGATCAGCACGAAGATGCACGCTCAAGCCTTCCTGACTCAGCAGTCTCGGTGGAACTGGCTGGCTGCCCGTGGCCTCGTCGCTAGCGTTTTCGTGGTGTTCACGCTTGCGCTGGCGATGGCGCTGACGGTGCTGATGATCGTGATCTGGCCAGGCGCGACCTTCGTGGGCGAGCAGAACAATACCGTCTGGTCGCTGCTGATTGGCGGCCCGGCATTCACCCTGCTGGCGCTCGGGACGGCCGCATTGCTGCGCTCCCGCGTCGCAGGCATCGGTGTGCCGCTGGTCTGGATGCTGGTCGTGGAGCCACTGATTTCCCTAGGCGGCGAGAAGTTCGACATCCTTAAGAAGCTTTCCGACGTCATGCCCGCGAATACCATCAACGAGATCCAGCGGTATTACACCCTGGAGGGCTACGGCGCCCTGATGGAGGACGCGCACACCCCGGCGTTCTACCTGACCGTGCTGGCGGTGTGGGTCGTGGTCCTGCTGATCCTGGGCTTCTACCGCAACTGGCGCGCGGACGTGCGCTAGGCGATCGTCGCAGGGGGTTGGCAATGCTGGCGCGTGGCTTCGGCCACGCGCTTTTTGCATGTCGGCGCTTGTCAGCGGGCTGGGGACCCGCCGTGATTAGTTAACGAGACGGGCGTTTTCCGAGGCCGCGAGTTCCGCGAGGCGCTCCGGGGCGGCGTCTGTGCTCATGACGACGGCCCCGCCCGCCGCCCAGGGGCGCAGGGTCTCCGCCAGCTCAACTGCATTGTCCCAGGGGCCGAAGATCACGCGCTCGCCGTCCGCAGCGCCGTCATCGTCCTTAGCGGTGGCCAACCACTGCCCCTCGGTGAGCTGCCCGCCGCCGCTGGCCGCCAGCACCCGGCCCGCATCGGCCGGGGCGGCCGTGCCTAGGAATGCGTCGGGCTGAACCCGCAACTCGGGGGAGAAGTCGTTCAGACCGAAGGGCAGCTCGCCGCCCGATTCCGTGACACCACGGCCGAAGGGATCGGTGGAAAGCACGAAGACCTCCTCGATGGGCTCGCCCAGCTCACCGAGTCCATCCACCACATTCAGCCCGGCCAGCCCTTCGTCGGCCAGCTGCTCGGCCAGCTCGACAGAGTCCGTGAACGCGGCAACCGGCGGGCCGACGGCGTCGGAAAGGGAATCGGGGAGGGGGCCGCGGGCGTCCACGACGGTCGCACCGATCAGCCACGCGCCCACCGCGATCGTCACCGGCTGCCAGCCGGGTGCGGCGTCGCAGACGATCACCGAACCAGGCCCCGCGCCCAGGCCGAGTAGGAGGTTAGCCACCTTGGACTGCCAATTCTGCAGCGTCTGGGCGGAGAGCTCCATGCGGCCAGCATCGGTGTAGGTGGTCAGCCGCGGGGCGGCGGGATCGGTCAGAAGGGCGGAGAGAGCATCCATGCGCCCCATCCTAGATGTCCCCACAGACAAGAAGAGCCCGGCCCAATGGGCCAGGCTCGTCATGCTGTGAGTGGGCGTGTCGGCCGCGCGGGTGCGGCTAGTTCACGCACATCGGGCCGTCGCCGCCCGCGTCGATCTCCTTGACCGGTGGCTTGGCCGTCGGGTCCTCGGTGTTCTCCACCGGGTTGCCGTCGCCGCCAATGCTGCCCGTCTGCCCGACGGTGTTGCTGTCCTCGCCGGATTCGGTGCCCTCGTCCGGGATCCCGTCGCCGTCGAGGTCGCGCATGCCCTCGGTCAGCGTGCCTGCGTTCGGGTCATTCGGCTCGACCAGCGGGGCGGTGCCAGGCACGGAGCCCGGGCCGGAGTAGGTGCCCGCCAAAGTGACGGAGAGTTCCTTGTCATCCAGGGAGGGATCCTCGACGATCTCCAGGCCACCGAGCTGCTTGGCCAGCCCACGGGCGGCCGGGTCGTTCTTATCCTTCGCGTTGACCTGGGACTCCGAGACGCCGGTCTCCTCGGAGTTTCCGACCTCGCCTTCCTTGTATCCGTAGTTTCGGGTCAGCTCGGAGACGTTCGCGGCCACCCCCGGGATGTTGGAGGCGTTGAAGACGTTCACGCGGTAGTCTGCCGAGTCGTAGTCCTCGATCGGGCCGTCCTCGCCCTTATCCTTGGTCGCCTTGTCGCCGCCGTCCTCCGGGGCGTCCTCGCCGAGCAGTTCGTTGAAGAACTCGTGGACCTGGTCGACGTCGACGGTGACGATGGATTCGCCCATGTCGCCGACCCCGTCGATGGAGGTCACGGGGATGGTCTGGAACTTCACGTTGCCGCCGGCCAGGTCCTGCATCTGGGTGGCCAGGGACATGACGTCCCAGCCCTGGTCCAGGACCACGGAGCGTTCCACGGCGTCGTTGATGCGGTTCAGTGCGGTGGGGTCGGTCAGGGTCTTGGAGGAGAGCACCTTGTTGACCAGGGAGGCCATGTAGGCCTGCTGGCGGGTGATGCGGTCCAGGTCGCCTCGGGGCAGGCCGTGGCGCTGGCGGACGAAGCTCAGCGCCTGCGAACCCTTGAGCGTGGAGCGCCCCTTCGGGAAGTCTGCGCCGGACAGCGGCTCCTTGACCTTCTCCTTCAGGCAGACGTCCACGCCGCCGACCGCGTCGGTGAGCAGGACGAAGCCGAGCAGTCCGATCTCGGCGTAGTGGTCGACGGTGATGCCCGTCAGGTCGGCGACGGAGTGGATCAGCGCCTGGCGGCCGGCCTGCTTGGAGGCTTCCTCGTCGCTCTTCTCCTGCTCAGCATCCGCCGGCTCGGTGCGGCGCTCGGCGATCTTCTGTTCTTCCTCGAACTTCGCGGTGCCGTAGACGCCGTTGAGCTTCATGTTGCCGTTCGGGGTGGCGACGTACGTGTCGCGTGGCAGGGAGACGGCGGTTGCCCCGGAACCGTCGTTGGGCACGCGGATGAGGATGATCGTGTCCGTGTTGGTGACCTCCTCCTCGCCCGCGTTGAGCATGTCGATCTCCTTTTGGCTCAGGGGGTTGCCCTGGGCATCCGTGCGGGAGTCGATGCCGACCAGGAGGATGTCGGTTGCGCCGTCCTGGTTATCGCCGAGGGCGAGCTCGCCGGTCTGGGCGAGTCGCCCGTCGAGCTGGCCGATCGCCTTATACCCAACCGCGCCGAGCACCAGCACCAACGCTGAGACCGCGGCGAGCACCATGCGCACCGGCTTTGATCCGATCTGGCGGGTGGCAGTATCCCCGGGGGCGGGCATGATTTGGCGGGAGGAGCGCCGCGGCGTGGCAGGCTCCGAATCCACCCTGCCTGCGCGATCAGTCCGCGAGCGGTAGGCGCGGGGCTGCTGGTCGCCAGCGTTGGGGGGCATAGTCATAGGGTTTTCTTCTCATTCCCGGTTGGCAGATCCGCTGGGGCGCGGGCGGCCTCGTGGCACACAAAACTCCGATAATTATAGGCCTTTTCCCCTGCCAAGCCCACCACCTCCAGGGTGGGCGCAGCGGCCGCCTGGGCGGCTGCTGTTTCCCCGACTGGCTGTGGAGCCTTAGTTGGCTGGGGGCCTGAGTAATCTGGACGCCATGCCACAGTCACAGGATTCCCCGACCAACCCCGAGCGCCCGTTGGGCGCTCACGGCGACGCTGCCCGCAACACCGGCGCCGGCCGTGAGGCTGACCGGATGTACGAGAGCCTCGCTGCGGGAACGGGAACAACCGGTGGCGTGGTGCCCGGCATCGTCGTGCTGGGTGCCGGGGGCCAGCTGGGCACAGCGCTTGTGGCCGGGCTGGCAGACCACGCCGCCCCGGTGGTGGCGCTCGGCCGCGCCGAGCTGGACCTGACCGCCAGCGATGAGGAGTGCGCTACCGCGCTGCGGGCAGCCATCGAGCAGGCGGGTGGCCGCGGCGTTGTGGTCATTAACGCCGCTGCGTGGACCGCAGTGGATGCTGCGGAGGACGCTGCGAATACAACGACGGTCGAGCGGGTGAACGGGACCGCGCCGGGCGTGCTCGCGCAGGTGGCAGCCGCGCAGAACGCGGGTTTCGTCCACATCTCCACTGACTACGTCTTCAGCGGGGAGGCGGGCAGGCCGCGGGCGGTGACCTCGGAGGACCCCCCGGCGCCGGTGAATGAATACGGCCGCACGAAACTGGTGGGGGAGCGCGCGGTGCTGGATGCCGGCGGAACCGTGGTGCGCACCGCCTGGGTATTCAGCGGGGCCACCGGGCCCGGGCGAGACTTCCTGGACACGATGGCGGGGCTGGCTGACCGCGGTGTGGACCCGAAGGTGGTGGACGATCAGTGGGGCAGGCCGACCTTTACCGGGCACCTCGCCGCGGGGCTTGTCGAGCTGGCAATCACGCTGTGGCGCCAGCGCCCGGTGGATGCGGAGGCGCGCACGCCGGAGCTGCCGCGACTACTGCACGCCACCGGTAGCGGGGAGGCTACGACCTGGGCGGGGTTCGCCGCCGCAATCTTCGACGCCACCGGCCACGACCCGGACCGCGTGAGCCGAATCCCGACCGCGGAGTACCCCACCCCGGCGCGCCGCCCGGTCGGGGTGTACCTGGACACGAGCTGCTGGGAGGCGGCCGGGCTTTCCCCGCTGCCAGCGTGGCAGGACGGACTGCGGGCGGCTCTGGGGTAACGTTCCCCCCGTGGCACCCATAGCGATTATCACGGTGACGTACTCGCCCGGCGAGTACCTCACAAAGTTCCTGGACTCCATCCCCGCTGCTGCCGAGCAGGGGGCGCACGTCGTCATGGTCGACAACGGTTCGACGGACGGCGCGCCGGAGGCTGCCGTCGCCGACCGTGGCGGACGTATCAGCGGACCCGGGGTTGAGTCCACGGACGCGACCCCGGATGCGGCTGGTAATGCGAAGGAACTGGGCCTGGAGCTGCGCTATTCGGGCGGCAACATCGGCTACGGCTCCGCGATGAACCTCGGCGCCCGCAACCTCCGCGACCTGCGTGACGCGGGTGAGATCGACGATGAGTTCCTCATCATCTCCAACCCGGATGTCGTCTTTACCCCGGGGTCTATCGACGCGATGCTTGAGTGCGCCCGCCGCCACCCGCGCGCAGGGGCCATCGGCCCACTGATCCGCGAGGCAGACGGTTCTGCCTACCCGAGCGCGCGCAGCGTCCCTCGCCTGGGGGCTGGCATCGGGCACGCCCTGCTGGGTGGGGTGTGGCCGTCCAACCCGTGGACGAAGCAGTACCGTCACGACGATGACCTGGACCGTGAGCGCGAGGCCGGCTGGCTGTCCGGCTCCTGCCTGCTGCTGCGGTGGAAGGCCTTCGAGTCTGTCGGTGGCTTCGACGAGCGCTACTTCATGTACATGGAGGACGTGGACCTGGGCGATCGCCTGGGCCGGGCGGGCTGGCAGAACATCTTCACGCCCACCGCGGAGATCAGCCACGCCAAGGGGCACGCCGCGGGTGAGCACCCGGAGAAGATGCTGCCCGCCCACCACGAGTCCGCGTACCGCTTCCAGGCCGACCGCCTGCCCGGGGCGAAGAATGCGCCGATCCGCCTGCTACTCAAGGTGGGGCTCTCGGTGCGCGCCAAGGTGTCGGTGTGGCTCGCCGCGCGGAAACGCAGGGGCTAGCACCGAAAGCGGCGGCCTCGAAGCGCGCACGCCGAGATGCGCCGTGTTGCGGGGCTACGCATTTTGTCGCAGAGCCTTCCGCCTGGTCGTGGCGCGCTGACGGGAAAATTTGCCCCAGTGTCTCGGCGCCCCGGCGTGGAGGCGGGATTATCACCCGCTGGCGCGCTAACGTGCCTAAGGACACCAACCCCACGATCGGTCGGCTCCAGCAGGGTGCCGGTGAGCTGCTCGTCTGGGGTGAAGCGAATAGTTTTTGACTGTCTACAGCAGTTGCCGAACACGAGGGAGTAAGCGATGGCAGAGGTGCCTCAGGACAGCCTTGATACCCGAGCTCTGGCGGAGCAAACTGACGCGGTGATCCTCGTCGGTGGGAAGGGCACCCGGTTGCGTCCCCTTACCAACAGCACGCCGAAGCCGATGCTTCCGGTGGCAGGGGCCCCGTTCCTGCAGCACCTGCTGGCCCGCATCAAGGCTGCGGGGATGACCCACGTGGTGCTCGGCACCAGTTTCAAGGCGGAGGTCTTCGAGCAGTACTTCGGCGACGGCTCCGAGATGGGGCTGGAGATCGAGTATGTCGTCGAGGACGAGCCGCTGGGCACCGGCGGCGGCATCCGCAATGTCGCGAGTAAGCTGCGCCATGACCGCGCGATGATCTTCAACGGTGACGTGCTGGGTGGCACGGATCTCGGCGCGATCCTGCGCACCCACGTGGAGCAGGATGCGGAGGTCACCCTGCACCTGCTGCGCGTGGCCGACCCGCGCGCCTTCGGCTGTGTGCCGACGGACGAGTCCGGCCGTGTCGAGGCCTTCCTGGAGAAGACGGAGGACCCGCCGACGGACCAGATCAACGCGGGCAGCTACGTCTTTAATAGGGACGTCATCGAATCCATCCCACAGGGACGTGCGGTGTCCGTGGAGCGGGAGGTTTTCCCGGAGCTGCTGAACCGCGGGGCGCGCGTGTTCGGGCACGTGGATCAGGCGTACTGGCGCGACCTGGGCACCCCGGGGGACTTCGTGCGTGGTTCCTCCGACCTGGTCCGTGGGATTGCTCCCTCGCCGTTGCTGGAAGGCCGTCACGGTGAGGCGCTGGTGGACGAGTCCGCCGCGGTGTCCAGCGGTGCGCTGGTTTATGGCGGTTCGGTGATCGGCCGTGGTGCGGAGATCTCCGGTGGTGCTCGCGTGGAGTCCTCGGTCGTTTTTGATGGCGTGCAGATCGAGGCTGGGGCCACGGTGGAGCGCTGCGTGATCGCGGAGGGGGCGCGCATTGGGGCGCGGGCGCACCTCGAGGACTGCGTGATCGGCGAGGGGGCCGTGATCGGTGCCCGCTGTGAGCTGGAGTCCGGGGCGCGCGTGTGGCCGGGCGTTGCGATTCCGGACGGCGGAATCCGCTTCAGCAGTGACGTCTAGCGCGGTCTGATCGCGCTAGGGGGTGTCGCCGGTGGCTCCACCGGCGACACCGGCGAAGCTTCATGCCGGCCTTTGGGCGGGACTTTCGGGGGTGGAAATAAAATTTCTTCGAATTTCCAATATCTTGTGCGCAGAGCGTAAGTTCCACTGATTGTAGGCCTATATGTAGTGGTTCCAGTGGGGGCGTGCGGGATATCTCGTTACCTTCGAACGCCTGTTCTAGCTGTCTGCTGCGGACGATATAGTGACCTCTGTGGCAGCTGTGGCTTTTGGGGCGGGCGGGTTTTTCAGAAAGTTTGACGCGACGTAACTACACGTGTGTAATCTTCGATATAACTGCAATAACAACACACCCGGTGAGGCGCTTGACTTTCACCTCAGGCGATACCTTTACAGCACCGGGAGTGGGGACCAGTAAGGAGAATTGCCGTGGATAAGCCAGCGAGCTCGGCCTATCCCACCCCGCCGCAGCAGGGGTCAGCGGCAATGGAAAGGGAGGCTCGAGTGGACACCGGTGCCCGCCAGCACAACCTCTTCGACCTTACGCAAGACTTCGACAAGCTCTTCGACGCCGTGGAGCAGGACTGGCAAGAGCAGGCGCTGTGCGCCCAGACGGACCCGGAGGCCTTCTTTCCGGAGAAGGGTGGCTCCACCCGCGAGGCTAAGCGGATCTGCATGGCCTGCGGGGTGCGCGATGAGTGCCTCGAGTACGCCCTCGCTAATGACGAGCGTTTCGGCATCTGGGGTGGCCTCTCCGAGCGCGAGCGGCGCAAGCTGAAGAAGCGCCTCGGCTAACAGTCCGGACGACACCCCGGCCGCTATGGCCGGACTGCACGAGTGACCTCACGCGCCCTGAACGGGACCGCGTGAGTTTTTCTTTTCCCTGGGGCTTTCCCCGGCGTTCCCGCGCAGTGGCCGACTAGCGATCCCAGTCGAAGCGCGGGTCGATGATCTCCGGGCCGACGTTCAAATAATGCGCGACCAACCGGGTCACGATATAGCGGAGCATGTCCGCCCGCTCCTCCTTGCTGCGCGCCCGCATCTCCACGGGGCGGCGAAACACGATCAGCCGGGGACGGGTGGGGGAGCCGCTGGAATCCACGCCCGCGGGGATCAGCCGACCCAGTGGCACCTTGCCGTCGGCGACAACATCCGAGGGCCACTGCGTGTAGCCGTGCTGCAGGCGCATGCGGGGGACCAGGTCCACCGCCAGATCCAGGGAGACGAGCTGATCGTCGAAGCGGTCGAGGATCCGCTCGTAGGCATCCAGCACCGCCTGATCGAAGTCCTCAGAGCGGGTCCGGTAGCGCGGCAGATCCGGCAGCAAAATGCCGCGCGGGCCGCGCCCCCGGGGGTCGTTCCTCACTCTGCGGATGTGACTCATGGATATTGAGCCTACGCGGTCGGCGGCCTCGCGCCCCGCGGCGCGCGGGCAGATGTGAAAGCTGGTGAATCTGGCTAAGATGTTCCGCGTGACTGTACACCGAAATTGCTCCCGCCCCGGCTGCCAGCGCCCGGCCGCGGCGACGTTGGAGTTTAATTACGCGGATCAGATCGCCATCATCGGACCGCTGCAGCCGGCCGGCAATCCCCACCGCTGGGATCTCTGCGAGGACCACGTGGAGCGCACGTCCGTCCCGCAGGGGTGGCGCCTCGTCCGCAAGACTGAGGACGCGACCCCGCCACCGGCGCTCGGCGGCACGAGCACCATCGGAGCCGCCGACGGCCACGCGGCGGACGACGGGGCTGATGAGGAGGAGCTCCTCGCCCTCGCCGAGGCGGTGCAGCAGGCCTACGAGGAGTCCGGCGAGCTGCCGAACGACCCGGGCCCGCGGCTGGTGCGCCGAGAGGAGATCCCGCTGCCCACCGGCCACCACCCGGCCCGCGGCAACCTGCCGAGCAGCCGCCCCCGCCGCCACCTGCGTGCGGTGCAGGAAAACGACTAGAATCTGACCCAGAACCAACGCCGACCCCGCCCGACCGTCCAGCCTGCGCTGGGCAGCATTGCAATCAGGAGAAAATATGGCACAGCAGTCCGCTCAGCGCGATATCGACGCCGTGAACGCCGTCATCAAGGCCTACGACGTCCGGGGCGTGGTCGGCGACCAGGAGGGTCAGATCAACGAGGGCTTCGTCCGCGACGTTGGGGCCTCCTTCGCCCGCCTCATGCGCGCAGAGGGAGCGAAGAGCGTAGTCGTTGGCCACGACATGCGCGATAGCTCCCCGGGCCTGGCCGCCGCTTTCATCGAGGGCGTGACCGCCCAGGGGTTGGACGCCGTGAACCTCGGACTGACCAGCACCGACGAGCTCTACTACGCGGCGGGCGTGGGGGAGTGCCCGGGCGCGATGTTCACCGCCTCCCACAACCCGGCCCAGTACAACGGCATCAAGCTCTGCCGTGCCGGTGCCAAGCCGGTCGGCCAGGGCACGGGTCTGGAGCGCATCGTGGAGGAGCTCGTCGCTGGCGTTCCCGCGTATGACGGCGAGCCGGGGACGTCCTCCGAGAAGGACGTTCTCGACGGCTACGCGGACTACCTGCTCTCCCTGGTCCCGATGGACATCCGTCCGCTGAAGGTTGCGGTGGACGCCGGTAACGGCATGGGTGGGCTGACCGTCCCTGCCGTGTTCGGCAAGCTGCCGGTGGAGCTGAAGGACCTCTACTTCGAGCTGGACGGCAACTTCCCGAACCACGAGGCCAACCCGCTGGAGCCGAAGAACCTGGTGGACCTGCAGAAGTTCACCGTGGACAACGGCTGCGACCTGGGTATCGCCTTCGATGGCGACGCCGACCGTTGCTTCATCGTCGACGAGAACGGGGACGCGGTCAGCCCGTCCACGGTCTGCGCGATGATCGCCGAGCGCTACCTGGGACAGAATCCGGGGGCGACGATCATCCACAATCTCATCACCTCGAAGTCCGTCCCGGAGATCGTCTCCGAGCTGGGTGGTATCCCGGTGCGCACCCGCGTGGGCCACTCCTTCATCAAGGCGAAGATGGCCGAGACGGGCGCGGTCTTCGGCGGCGAGCACTCCGCTCACTACTACTTCTCGGACTTCTTCAACGCGGACTCCGGCATGCTGGCCGCGCTGCACGTGCTCGCTACCCTCGGCGCGCAGGATAAGCCGCTCTCCGAGCTGAAGGGCAAGTACGAGCGCTACATCGCCTCCGGCGAGATCAACTCCGAGGTCGCGGATCAGGCTGCCAGTACCAAGGCGGTCGTGGCGGCCTTCGCGGATCGCACGGAGAACAGCGACGATATGGACGGCGTGACCGTCGAACTGACCGGCGGCGCATGGTTCAACGTGCGCGCGTCGAACACCGAGCCACTGCTGCGCCTGAACGCCGAGGCGGCGACCCAGGAAGAGGTGGACGCGATCGTCGAGGAGGCTCTGCGTCACATCCGCGGCTAGCTGCGGGAACTCCGCGGGCACGCCCCGCGGATTACCGCCGGCGGGCGGGTGAGAGGCTAGAATAGCCGGCTAGTTGAATGGCCGACCCCGCGGCGGTAAGCGGTCGACGAGCGTTGAAGGCTGAGGAAAGTGTATCTACTGAAGGGCAACATCCACTCTTTCGAGTGGGGCTCCACTGAACTCCTTGCGGGAGTCATGGGGCGCCCTTCGCCGACCCCGGAACGCGAGGCGGAAGCGTGGTTTGGCGCACACCCGGGCGGTCCCAGCGAAATTCTTGCGGGCCCGGCTGGTGCAGGATCGGGGCTGCCCCACGACCTGGCCGAGGCTATTAGCCAGGATCCGGCGGGCCAGCTGGGACCGGACCTGGCTGAGCTGCCCTTCCTGGTGAAGCTGCTGGCCGCCGATAAGGCGCTGAGCATCCAGGCGCACCCCTCCAAGGCGCAGGCCGAGGCCGGGTTCGCCGCGGAGAATGCCGCCGGGCTGCCCGCGGGCGATCCGACGCGTAATTACCAGGATAAGAACCATAAACCGGAGCTGCTCGTCGCGCTGACGGAGTTCCACGCGCTCGCTGGCTTCCGGCCAGTGGCGCAGACCGTGGAGCTGCTGCGCGAACTGGACGTGCCGGAGCTGGCCCCGCAGTGCGAGGCGCTCGCGGCCACCCTGCCGGGGACGGAAGGTAGTGCGGCTCGGGTCACCGAGTCGGCTGCCCTGCGCGAGGTGCTGGGCGAGTGGCTGAGCCTCTCGCCCGCCGATGCTGAGAAGCGCGTCGCCGCCCTGCTTCAGCGCTGCGAACCGCTATGTGGAGAACCGGGTGTCCTGGGGGAGGCAGCCCGCACGGTGGTGGAGCTGCAGCGTGATTACCCTTCCGACCCGGGCATCCTGGTCGCCCTGCTGCTCAATCGCGTGTCTCTGCGCCCCGGGGAGGCGGTGTTCCTTGCCGCAGGCCAGCTGCACGCCTATCTGAAGGGCATGGGCGTGGAGGTCATGGCGAACTCCAATAACGTGCTGCGCGGTGGCCTGACCGCCAAGCACATGGATGTCGCCGAGCTGCTTAATATTTTGGACGCCTCGCCGCTCGCCGAGCCGCGCTGCGAGGTTTTCGCTGACGGTGACCAGGCGACGGCTGAGTACCGCACCCCGGTGGCGGACTTCCGGGTGCGCACACTGCGACCAGGGGCCAGCATGGTGGTCGAGGAGCCAGCGGTGGTTCTGGCCGCTGGCGGTGAGTTGACGGTGACGTCAGCGACGCAGGAGCTGCCCGTCGCCTCCGGTTCCGCGGTGTGGGTGGGAGCCGCCGACGGCCGCGTGTCCGTTACTGCTCGCGGTGAGGGGACCCGGGAATCTGAGTTCGACGCCACCGCCTTTATCGTAACCGTGGGGGATGCCGCCGCGCTCGACTAGCCTCGCCGCGACGGTGTCATGTAGTCCCGTGGGCGAATTGCTCTGGCTACGGGGTATCGCTCGACACGCGCGGGGAAGGGGTCTGCCCCGGTGCTTTAGCGCCCTGGGCGGGGCTTCGGCTCGGGGGTTGGGGTCGCCTCAGGCTTCGGAAAGTCCTGCTTGCCTGCTTCCGCACCGCCCGTTTTGGTGCCCTTATCCGGCTTCGTGGATGGGGCGGGCGTGCCGCCCTGGCCGATGTCGCTCGAGCCTGTATTCGGTTGATCGGGCTGCTGACCCGGGTCGGCCTCGCCGGCGCCCGGTGTCGTGGTCGTGCCGTCCTGCACACCTGGCTTCCCTGGCTTTGGTGTCGTTGGATTGGACGGCTTCGGATCGCCCTTCGACGGTGGCTTCCCAGGAACCCCGGGCAGCTTGGTCGGCCACTCGGAGGGCAGGGGTGGGAGGTTCATGTCCGGCATTTGCGGCTGCTTCGGCAGCTTCTGCGGGGACGTGCCGCTGGGCTCTGCGTCCTCCACGATCGTCTGCTGTGGGGAGGGTGCCTGGTAGCCGCCCCGCCAGGTGTCCGGCGGCAGGAGCGGGTCGTTGCCCAGCGGGGCGAGGTTGCCGCCACGGGCGAGCGCGTCGATCTTCTCGGTCGGGTCCGCCGGGGTCCCGTTGCCATTCATGCCCTCGCCCTGCTCCGGCGCGGGGGAGGACGAGGATCGGGTGGCCTTCGAGCTGGTGTTCGTGGCGGTGGACCGGGAGGCCTGATCGCTGGCGAGCTCGCTCGTCGCCGAGGTGTTCGTCTCGTCCGGGCTGGCCGCGGTGTTGGACACTGCTGAATTCCAGGTCCAGACGGTGATGCCCACAGCGAGTGTCAAACCGGCAGCGGCGAAGCTGAGGATGCCCTTGGAGCCGGAGCGCGGCTCGTCCGTGTTAGTCACGGCACTGTCCTCCTTTGCCTGCTTGTGCTGCGCGTGATGATGCGGAGCGCCGATCGACACCATTTATAACGTTTTCATTACGCTATCTGATCTCGGCAGCTCACGCCACCCCCAACGCGAGATTATTTCCCACCTCACCCGTGCCCAGGGCGGCACCGTGTCGGGCGAGAGGGCTAGACTTGGGCGAGTTAAAGCATTCAGTAGCCCAAGGAGAGTATTCGAATATGGCAACCCTGACTCCAGACAGCATCGGAGACCTCGAATTCAAGATCCGCGACCTCAGTCTCGCTGAGTCCGGCCGCCACCAGATCCGCCTGGCGGAACACGAGATGCCGGGCCTGATGGAGTTGCGCCGCGAGTACGCCGACGAGCAGCCCCTGGCCGGCGCTCGCATCGCCGGTTCCATCCACATGACGGTCCAGACCGCCGTCCTCATCGAGACCCTCACCGCCCTGGGCGCGGAGGTTCGCTGGGCTTCCTGCAACATCTTCTCCACGCAGGACGAGGCCGCAGCGGCCATCGTCGTGGGTGACGGCACCCCGGAGCAGCCTGCGGGCGTGCCCGTCTTCGCCTGGAAGGGCGAGTCCCTGGCCGAGTACTGGTGGTGCCTCGAGCAGATCTTCACCTGGGGCACCGACGCCAACGGTGAGGCCGTTTACCCGAACATGATCCTGGACGACGGCGGCGACGCCACCATGGCCGTCATCAAGGGCAAGGAGTTCGAGCAGGCCGGCCTGGTGCCGGAGCCGGGCGAGGGCGACTCCGACGAATACGGCGAGTTCCTGGGCATGCTGAACCGCGTCTTCCAGCGCGATAACACCTTCTGGACCAATAACGCCGACCAGATTAAGGGTGTCACCGAGGAGACCACCACCGGCGTGCACCGCCTGTACCACTTCGCCGAGCAGGGCACCCTCCCGTTCCCGGCGATGAACGTCAACGACGCGGTCACCAAGTCCAAGTTCGATAACAAGTACGGCACCCGCCACAGCCTCCTGGACGGCATCAACCGCGCCACCGACATGCTCGTCGGCGGCAAGTCCGTCCTGGTCTGCGGTTACGGCGACGTCGGCAAGGGCTGCGCCGAGGCCTTCGCTGGCCAGGGCGCGCGCGTCGTCGTCACCGAGGCGGACCCAATCAACGCGCTGCAGGCGCTGATGGACGGCTTCCCGGTCGTCACCGTCGACGACGCCATCGGTGCGGCGGACATCGTCATCACCGCGACGGGCAACCTGGGCATCATCACCTTCGAGCAGATGCAGAAGATGAAGGACCACGCCGTCCTGGGCAACATCGGCCACTTCGACAACGAGATCGACATGGCCAGCCTCCTGCACCGCGACGACGTCACCCGCGTGAACATCAAACCGCAGGTCGACGAGTTCAGCTTCCCGAACGCCGAGGGCGAGCAGATCAGCATCATCGTCCTCTCCGAGGGGCGCCTGCTGAACCTGGGTAACGCCACCGGCCACCCGTCCTTCGTCATGTCCACCTCCTTCGCAGACCAGACCATCGCGCAGATCGAGCTGTTCAAGAACACCGAGCAGTACAGCAACGAGGTCTACCGCCTGCCGAAGATCCTGGACGAGAAGGTCGCCCGCATCCACGTCGAGGCGCTCGGCGGCAAGCTCACGAAGCTGACCAAGGAGCAGGCAGAGTACATCGGCGTGGACGTCGAGGGCCCGTACAAGCCGGAGCACTACCGCTACTAAAGGCACGTCCCCGCCCGGTGCTGGGCGGGCAACGGTAGGAAAGTAGAGACCGAGAAGAACCCATGATCATCGCTTTTGAGGGCATCGACGGTGCCGGGAAGAACACCCTGGTCACCGCGCTTGAAGCCGAGCTGCTGGCCCGGGAGCTGCCCGTCGCGCGGGTGAGCTTCCCCCGCTACGAGGACTCCGTGCACGCCCAGCTCGCGCAGCGGGCACTGACCGGGAAGATGGGGGACCTCATCGACTCGGTCCACGGCATGGCCACCCTCTTCGCGCTGGACCGCGCGGAGGTTGCCGAACAGCTCGAGGACCTGGATGCCGATGGCTACATCGTGCTGATGGACCGCTTCGTGGCCTCCAATGCGGCGTACTCGGCGGCCCGGTTGGCTGGCGAGGTGGCCGAGGGCGAGGAGCCCGTGGAGCCCGCCGAGCGCCCGGTGGTTGAGTGGGTTCGCAGCCTGGAGATCGATGACCTGGGCTCCCCGGTGCCGGATCTGCAGGTGCTGGTGGACGCCAGCGCGGAGGTTGCCGGTGAGCGGGCGAAGTCCCGTGAGCAGCAGGACGCCGCCCGCACCCGCGATGCCTATGAGTCCGACGGCGGGCTGCAGCAGCGCACCCTTGAGGCCTACCGCAGCCTGGCCGCCACCGAGTGGCTGGGCCCGTGGCAGGTCGTGGCCTCGGAGGCCGGGGGCGTGGCCGAGCGGGCCAGCCAGCTCGCCAACCGGATTGAGGCCGGGTACCGGGAGCTGGACTCCTAAACCCGACGGGCGTGTCTGCCCGGCATAGTACAAAGAACCAAAGACTTTAGATTCAAGAAAAGTGAAGGAAGCACTGCGCTCATGACAGCCAAGATTCTGGTGGTCGACGACGATCCGGCGATCTCGGAGATGCTCACCATCGTGCTGCAGAACGAAGGTTTCGACACGGTCGTGGTCGGCGACGGCAACGACGCCGTCACCGCAGCCCGGGAGCACGACCCCGACCTGATTCTGCTGGACGTCATGCTGCCCGGAATGAGCGGGATCGACGTCTGCCGCACGGTGCGCGAGTTCTCCACGGTGCCGATCGTGATGCTCACCGCCCGCACGGACACGGTGGACGTCGTGCTCGGCCTGGAGTCCGGCGCGGATGATTACATCACGAAGCCCTTCAAGCCGAAGGAGCTCATCGCCCGCGTGCGCGCCCGCCTGCGCCGTAGCCCGGAGGAGGACACTGAGCCCACCACGATTCGCTTGGGAGAGGTGGAGATCGACACGGCTGGCCACGAGGTCACTCGGGGCGGGGAGGTCATCAACCTGACCCCCATCGAGTTCGACCTGCTGACCACCCTGGCCTCCCGGCCGGGGCAGGTGTTCAGCCGCGAGGAGCTGCTGGAGAAGGTCTGGGGCTACCGCAAGTCCGGCGATACCCGCCTGGTGAACGTGCACGTCCAGCGCCTGCGCTCCAAGGTGGAACGCGACCCGGACGACCCGCAGGTGGTGCTGACCGTCCGCGGTATTGGCTACAAGTCGGGCGAGTAGCTTATGCCCAACCCCGTCCCGCCGAATGGCCCGGCCGAGCCCGATGCGCTGACTGATACCGAGTCGCGCCGCCCGGCCGGCTCGCCAGTGCGCGCTGACGGGGTTGGCTCGGCGCTGACCGCGGGCGTGGACCGCGTAGCGCAGCCGGGGGAGAGTGCCTCTCCGGCAGCGTCCGCTGGGGAGGGCGTGCCACGGGCAGAGGCCGCTGTGGCAGGGGCGTCCTCGGAGCTTGAGGTCGCGCCGGAGTCGGGTCCGGAGAGGCCCACGTGGCGCTCCGCGCTGCGTCATCCTGCCGCCACGGCGAAAAGCCTGTGGTACCGCCTGCTGTTCAAGTGGCGCACCTCGATCCAGGTGCGCGTGATTGGCTCAGTTTTCCTCTCCTCGGTGCTGGTCATTCTGGCGCTGGGCTTCGTTCTCATCAGCTTTTTGAACCAGCAGCTGCTGAATGCGAAGTACTCCTCGGCAACCGAGGAGATCCACCGGGCACGCGCCACCGTGGAGGAACAAATCGCCGCCACGGATACCTCGAACCCGCTTCCGGTGCGGCTTAGCGCAGCCAGAGCGGTGCTGGCGGACTCCGGCTCCACCGCGAAGGCCAATTCCGCGGTCTACGAGCCGGTGCTGATGGCGAGCTCTTCTGCTGGCGACGAGGTCCGGGTGCCGCAGGAAGCGGTGATCCCGACGAAGCTGCGCAACTTCGTGCAGCAGGGGCAGGTTTCCTACCAGTACACGACGATGACGGAGGGCACGCAGACCTTCAAGGCCCTGGTCATCGGCACGCCCGTGGCCAGCGATGTGTCTGGCATCGAGCTCTACTTGGTGATGCCGCTAGACGCGGAGGAAAACACCTTGAACCTGATGCGCGGTCTGCTGCTGGCGGGCGCGATCGTGCTGCTGGTTCTCCTGGTGGTCATCGCGTGGGTTTTCGCCCAGCAGCTGACCGTCCCGGTGCGTTCCGCATCCCGCATTGCGGAGCGCTTCGCGGCCGGTCACTTGCGCGAGCGCATGGTCGTGGATGGCCAAGACGAGGTCGCGCGCCTATCCATTTCTTTCAACGAGATGGCCGAGTCGCTGTCTGCGCAGATCCGCAACCTGGAGGAGTTTGGCTCCCTGCAGCGCCAGTTCACCTCGGATGTCTCCCACGAGCTGCGCACGCCGCTGACGACCGTGCGCATGGCCGCGGACCTCATCAAGGACAACGCGGAGAACCTCGACCCGTTGACCGCGCGTGCAGCGGAGCTGATGGACAAAGAGCTCGATCGTTTCGAGATGCTGTTGGGCGACCTGCTGGAAATCTCGCGCCACGACGCGGGCCAGGCGAACCTCTCGGCGGAGAAAATCGATATGCGCGGTGTCGTCCACTCCGCGTTGGCGCAGGTCCGCGGCCTTGCCGAGGACCTGGGCGTGGAGTTCCGACTTGACCTGCCGGAGGAGCCAGTCACCGCCGAGGTGGATTCTCGTCGAGTGGAGCGCATCCTGCGCAACCTGCTGGCCAACGCGGTGGACCACTCTGAGGGACACCCGGTGGAGGTGGCCTTGGCAGCCACGGAGCGCAATGTGGCGATCACCGTCACAGACCACGGGGTGGGATTGAACCCGGGCGAGGAAGAGATGGTGTTTAACCGCTTCTGGCGCTCGGATCCATCCCGCGAACGCCGCACGGGTGGCACGGGCCTGGGCCTGGCGATCGCCAGGGAAGATGCCAAGCTGCACGGCGGTGTGCTGGACGCCATTGGCGAGCCCGGGGTGGGCTCTTGCTTCCGTCTGACCGTGCCGCGTAAGGCGGGCTCAGCGGTAGGGACCTCGCCGCTGCCGCTGGTCGTGACAGCGGCGATCGAACACGACGCAGACGAGCCAGCGCACGAAGAGCCGCAGGAGGATGTGCGTCGGGCCGAGGAATCCGAAGACTCCGACACCCAGGCCACTGGGGCGAACGAGGCTCCTGCTCTCGGAACATCGGCGGATCAACCTGGTGAGCAGGCGACGGACCACGCGCCGGGGCTGATCAGCGGTGATGACGCCCAGCGACCGGAAGGGGAGGAATCGTGAGGAAGCTCAAACTGATCGGCACCGCGCTGGTGGCCAGCGGAACTCTCGTGGCCACTGGATGCACGACGTTGCCCGGGGATTCCGCCCCGGAGGTGATTAGTTCCTATTCGCCCGCCCCGGACGTGGAGGACGTCGTCGAGCCGAAGGACAACCAGCCCTCCGACCTGCTGTTGCGTGACTTCTTTGCGGCGAGTGCCCATCCGGTTAGCGATTACGCGGCGGCCCGGAAGTTCCTCACCGCCGAGCGGGCGGACCAGTGGCACCCGGAACGCAAGACGAAGGTGTTGGACCGTGTTTTCATCAACTCCGATGGCGCGATGCGCGACGGCAAGGTCACCTACCGGGTGCGCGGCAATGTGCTGGGCACGCTCTCCCCAGGGGGAGTGTTTACCCCGGAGTTCACGGGGTATGAAACAACCTACGAGATGGTGCAGGAGCGGGGCCAGTGGCGGATTTCCAACCTGCGAGATGCGGTGGTGCTGGACCGCGCGGACTTCTTCTCCGCCTATGAGGCCCGGGACCTGTACTTCGTTAACCCGCGTGGTTCGATGCTGGTGCCCGACCGGCGGTGGGTGTACACCCACCAGCAGTCCACTGGGGCCTCGCTGGTTTCGCTGCTGAACAATGGGCCGAACTCGTTGCTGGGCGATGCGGTGAACTCGCTGGTCCCACCAACGGCGACGGTGCGTACCCAGCGGACCGAGGATGGCGAGTTCGAGGTGGAGTTCACCGGCCTGACCGGGCTGAACCCCGAAGCTCGCCGGCTGCTGGGAGCCCAGGTCGTGTGGACGTTGGCGGGGGCGGACGTGCGCGGCCCGTACCGGCTGATTGCAGATGGCACCCTGCTCTCCGAGGAGATCGGGGAGACGTGGCGGGTCAACGACGTCTCTGAGTTTGACCCGCGTGCCAGCGCTGCGGCGACGCTGCGTGCGGTCTCCGGTGGCCAGGTGCGCGAGCTCAGCGAGTCCAACGTCGGCGCAGTGCCGATGGGCGGCTGGTTGGCGTCGAACTACATCGAGTCGCTAGCGGTCTCCTACCAGGAAAACATGTTTGCAGCGGTCGCGGGGATGGGCGACCGTCCGCGCCGCCTGCTGGTGGGCAAATCGGAGGGAGCACCACAGGAGGTGCTGGAAGCGAAGTCCCTGACCCGCCCGTCGTGGAGCGGGGACGCCCACGCCCTGTACACGGTGGCCGATGGACAGGACATCAAGCGCTTTGTGAACTCTGGGCGTACCGGAAACCTCGTGGAGGAGCCCGTGGACGCCGAATCGGTGGAACGCCTGGGGCCGGACGCCCGGATCAGCATGTTCCGGGTCTCCCGCGATGGCGTGCGCGCCGCCCTGCTGATCGACGGCAAGGTGTACGTCGCGGTGTTGCACGACCGCGAGCGCGGCGGGGTGCGCCTGGGTGAACTGGAGGAGATCGGCTACCAGCTGGGAGACACCGCTGTCTCCGTGGGCTGGCAGCACGATGGCACCCTGCTGGTTGGCACCCGAGCCAACGACGCCCCGGTGTGGCACCTGGCGGTGGATGGGTCGATGGCCCGGCAGGAGTCTGCGCGCAACATCGCGGCCCCGGTGGTGGCGGTGGCGTCCACGCCACAAGCGTTGTACGCCACGGATGGCCGGGCTCTGGTGATGCTGAACCGCGATGATTCTGACCCAAAGTACTGGCGCGAGGTGCCGGGGCTGGAGGGGCAACGCGCGATCCCGGTGGTTCCCCACTAGCGAGCTGCGATCGCGGGCGTCCCGCCCGAGAGCCTTTGGCAATAAAACCCAGAACTCTGAGGCGGCGCTGGGGTACAACAAGGGGGAGTACGGGGACTTGAGAGGGGGCTACATGTCTACTGGGGGCTGGGCCCAGGCCGCGGCGGACCTGCTGCTGCGTAACGACTGCATGTGCTGCGGGCGGCTCGCAGCGGCTGCGGGGAAGCTCGCCGGCTCGGCGTTGTGCGCGGACTGCGCCCTCGAGCTCACAGTGGCCCCGCAGCGGATCGATCCGCAGGTGCTGAGCGTTCCGGTGTTCGCCTGCGGTCCCTACGGCGGGGCACACCGGGCGATCGTGCTCGCGGCCAAGGACCACATGCGGGCACCCGCCGCGAAGGTGATCGGCCGGGTGTGGGCCGGTGCGGTGGAATACCTCGCGGCAGGGGGAGAGCTGCCGCACCCAGGGCTGCGTCCCGTCGCCGTTGTCCCAGCACCCACGCGCCGGGCTGCGGCGAAGGCCCGGGGCGGGGATATCGTCACGGCGGCCGCCCGGGAGTTGGCGCGCACGCAGCCGGGGATACAGGTGGTGGCAATCGCCGAGCTGGACGACCACGCCCCGGACGCGGTGGGCTTGAGCAGGCTGCAGCGGCGGGCCTCCCTGGCGGAGAACCTGCGGCTGCACCGAGGTGACGTCCGAAAACTGGCGGAATTCAACCGTGCGGGAGGGGAGGTACTGATCCTGGATGACGTCTGCACGACCGGGGCGACGATCGCCCAGCTGACGCTGGCGCTGGCGGCCCGAGGCGTGCGCGTCCGGGCGGCGCTGACGGTCTGCCACGCATAGCGAAAAAGCTCCACCAGGGGTTTGAAAGTACGCTGCAGCCGGGGTGGCGGATCGGTATAGTTGCGGGTGAAGCATTCGTTACCAGCCAGCGGTAATTCCGTCGCTGGTCTGAAGCGAAAGAACCAGGAGGGTGAGCATGTCGACCGACAACAAGAAGGCTGATTTCCAGGCTGAGGAGCAGGCTGTGCCGAACGCTCAGGTTGAGATCACCGGTCGCAATGTCACGGTGCCAGAGCACTTCGCGGAGCGCGTCAACACGAAGTTGGCCAAGATCGAGCGCCTGGACCCGACCCTGACGTACTTCCACGTGGAGCTCAAGCACGAGAACAACCCACGCCGCGCGGATGAGTCCGATCGCATCCAGATCACCGCGTCCGGCAAGGGCCACATCGCCCGCGCCGAGGCGAAGGAGGACTCCTTCTACGCCGCGCTCGAGGTCGCACTGGCCCGCATGGAGCGCTCCCTGCGCAAGGTGAAGGTACGCCGCAAGACCCCGAAGTCCGGCCACCGCGCGCCGGTCGGCATGGGCGAGGCAACCGCCGCCCTGGTCGAGGAGGCAAAGCCGCACCAGGAGGAGAAGCCGGGCAAGTACGACGTCGACCCGTACGAGGATCAGTTCCAGCCGGGTCAGGTCGTGCGCTCCAAGACCCACTCCGCGAAGCCGATGAGCGTCGACGAGGCACTCAGCGAAATGGAGCTGGTGGGCCACGACTTCTACCTCTTCGTTAACGAGGAGAACTCGCAGCCTTCCGTGGTGTACCGCCGCCACGCTTTCGACTACGGCCTCATCACGCTGAAGCCGGAAAATAACTAGCGGATAACTCCTGAACTCGGGGTGGCCACGAAGCCTAGAGCCGTGTGGCCGCCCCGAGTTTTTATGTGTTGCCGTCAGCCCCATCCAACAGAGTAGAATGATGGGCTGATCATGCGTCGAAGCTAGACAACGAACGTACGAGACGTAGAAAACGAAGAAAAGGACGAGCAGGTCGTGCTAGGACTATCCAAGATTTTGCGCTGGGGCGAGGGTCGTGCCGTCAAGCGGCTCGACAAGATTGCCGATCAGGTTCTCGAGCTAGAGGATGGGTACTCGGCACTCAGCGACGAGGATCTCCGGGCGAAGACGGACGAGTTCAAGAAGCGTCTCGAGGACGGCGAGAAGCTCGATGACATCCTGCTCGAGGCCTTCGCTACCGCCCGTGAGGCCTCTTGGCGCGTGCTTGGCCAGAAGCACTACAAGGTGCAGGTCATGGGCGGTGCCGCGCTGCACTTCGGCTACGTAGCGGAGATGAAGACCGGTGAGGGCAAGACCCTGACCTGTGTGCTTCCCGCTTACCTCAACGCCCTCGAGGGCAAGGGTGTCCACGTCGTGACCGTCAACGACTACCTGGCGAAGCGTGACTCCGAGTGGATGGGCCGTGTCCACCACTTCCTGGGGCTGAGCACCAACGTGATCCTCTCCGAGAAGCGCCCGGCGGAGCGCCGCGAGGCTTATAACGCGGACATCACCTACGGCACGAACAACGAGTTCGGCTTTGACTACCTGCGCGACAACATGGCGCATTCTCTCGACGACCTGGTGCAGCGTGGCCACCACTACGCCATCGTCGATGAGATCGACTCCATCCTTATCGACGAGGCCCGCACCCCGCTGATCATTTCCGGTCCGGTGGAGGGCTCCTCCCAGTGGTTCACCGCGTTTGCGCGCATCGCACCGCGCCTGACCCGCGACATCCACTACGAGGTCGACGAGCGGAAGAAGACCATCGGCGTGAAGGAGGAGGGTGTTGAGTTCGTCGAGAACCAGCTTGGCATCGATAACCTCTACGCCCCGGAGCACTCCCAGCTGGTCAGCTACCTGAACAACGCCATCAAGGCTAAGGAGCTGTTCATCCGGGATAAGGACTACATCGTCCGCAACGGCGAGGTCATGATCGTCGACGAGTTCACCGGCCGCATTCTGGACGGGCGCCGCTACAACGAGGGCATCCACCAGGCCATCGAGGCCAAGGAGAACGTGGAGATCAAGAACGAGAACCAGACTCTCGCGACGATCACCCTGCAGAACTACTTCCGCCTCTACGACAAGCTGTCCGGCATGACCGGTACCGCGGAGACCGAGGCGGCCGAGCTGAAGCAGACCTACAAGCTGGATGTTGCCCCGATCCCGACGAACCGCGAGAACCAGCGCGTCGATAACGTGGACCTGATCTACAAGACGCAGGAGGCGAAGTTCGAGGCAGCCGCCGAGGACATCGCCGAGCGCGTGGAGAAGGGCCAGCCGGTGCTGGTCGGTACCACCTCCGTGGAGCGTTCCGAGTACCTGTCGAAGCTGCTGCAGCGCCGCGGCATTAAGCACAACGTGCTGAACGCGAAGTACCACGAGCAGGAGGCGGAGATCGTCGCCCGCGCTGGTCTGCCGGGTGCGGTGACCGTCGCGACGAACATGGCCGGCCGTGGTACGGACATCGTGCTGGGCGGTAACCCGGACATCATCGCCGACCAGGATCTGCGCGAGCGCGGTTTCGACCCGGTGGAGGACCCGGAGGCCTACCAGGAGGCCTGGGATGAGGAGATCATCAAGGCCCGCGAGAGGTCCAAGCAGCAGGCCGAGGAGGTCCGCGAGGCCGGTGGCCTCTACGTGCTGGGCACGGAGCGCCACGAGTCCCGCCGCATCGATAACCAGCTGCGCGGCCGTTCCGCGCGTCAGGGTGACCCGGGCGAGACCCGCTTCTACCTCTCCATGCGCGACGACCTGATCACCCGCTTCGTGGGCCAGTCGATGGAGGCGATGATGACTCGCCTGAACATCCCGGACCACGAGGCGATCGACTCGAAGATGGTCACCAACGCCATCAAGGGCGCGCAGTCCCAGGTGGAGGCCGCGAACCTCGAGATGCGTAAGAACGTCCTGAAATACGACGAGGTCATGAACGAGCAGCGCAAGGTGATCTACGCCGAGCGCCGCCAGATCCTCGAAGGCGAGGACGTGCAGCGTCAGATCCGCGGGATGCTGGAGGACACGGTCACCGCGTACGTCACCGCGGCGACCGCCGAGGGGTACGTGGAGGATTGGGACCTGGACGAGCTGTGGCAGGCGCTGCAGTCCCTGTACGGCCCGACCATGAGCTACGAGTCCCTGATCTCCGGCAGTGAGTACGGCAAGCCGGGCGAGCTGAGCTCTTCTCAGCTGCTGGAGGCCGTGCTGGCGGATGCGAACGCGCAGTACGACAAGCTGGAGGACGCCGTCATCGAGATGGGCGGCGAGGAGCAGATGCGCGGCATGGAGCGCGGCGTGCTACTGAACGTCGTGGACCAGAAGTGGCGCGAGCACCTCTACGAGATGGACTACCTCAAGGAGGGCATCGGCCTGCGCGCGATGGCGCAGCGCGACCCGCTGGTGGAGTACCAGCGCGAGGGTGGCGACATGTTCAACCGCATGAAGGAGGGCATCCGCGAGGAGACGATCCGTCAGCTCTTCCTGGTGCGCACGCAGCTCGCCCAGGCGGGCGCCTTCCAGGTGGAGGACCCGGCCGAGGGCCATGGCGACGAGAACGCCAAGCCGGAGCACACCATCGGCGGCTAACTAGATCAGGTGGATGTGTTCCACCCGCCACAGGCCGGCACGGAGCTCGCCCCGCGAACGTTGCGGGGATCGGGTACCGTGCCGGCCTTCGCCGTCGTCGAGGAAGCCCGCGATGGCGCGCACGCGGCCGTCGTAGAACGCGGAGGCGGAGAAGCGGATCTGCCCGAAGCGGGTTTTCTGGGCGTGGACCCGCAGCAGCCGGGCACCACCCGTGGCCGGGCTGCTCGCGCGGCGCAGGTCCTCGATGACGGCCGGGGAGTAGGGCCCGCGACGCAGGCTCATCGGCGCGCGGCGGCCCTCCCGGGCCTCCAGCCACAGGACGATCCAGCGGCTCAGGGTACCTAAGTCCACGGTGTTGTGCGGGGTGCTCTGCGGGTTGCTGACCGGCGACGACGGCGACGCCGCGGCGTTTGCCGGCAGAGCTCCCGGTTCCCGGTGGGGTTTCCTAGACTCTGCCGCACCCGGCCTAGCCACTGGAGCTACAGGTGCTGTGGTGAGAAAGCGGGCCGCTGGCCCCTCCGCCTGCAGCCCCGCGGGGACGCGCAGGTAGTTGTATCCCGGCTTCGGTCTGGACGCCAGCGGCGGGATCTTCTTCGGCTTTTTCGCGGGCGTGCTCCCCGGTTTAGTCAGTGTTGGGCTCGTCATCTTTCCCCCTCGTCCCCACGCTGTGTCCCGCGCATCCCCCCGATGCACGCAGACTGTGGACCTCAGCGTAGCCGAGGGCTGCGCGCCCGTGCCGGAAAATGGCAGAATATAGGGCATGCGAGGACTAGTTGTTGACCATAATGGTGTGCTCGATGGAGCCGAAGAAGACCGCCGCCGTTGGCGCAAGCTGCTGAGCGCTGTCCGCGAGGAGGGCCTGGCCGTGGCCATCGTCTCCAACGCGCCGGATGATGCCTCCTCTGATCCGATCCGTCAGTGGGAGAAGGACGGCTACGTGGACACCGTCGTCCTCTCCGGCGAGGTTGGCGTCGAGAAGCCGGACGAGAAGATCTTCCAGGAGGTCGCGAGCCGCCTGGAGCTGCCGGTGAATGACCTGGTGCTGGTGGATGATTCGATCATCAACGTCAAGGGTGCGGTGGAGGCCGGCATGATCGGCGTGTACTACCAGCAGTTCGACCGGATGATCGTCGAGGTGCAGAACATCTTCGAGCTGGAGGGTGAGTTCTAGGATGCGCGTCTTCATCCCGGCGACCCACTCGATGCTCGCGGATTTCGCCCGCGATAGTGTGCTGCCGATCCGCTCCGGGGTGGTGTTCGGGCTGACCCAGGCGGTACGTGATTTCTACACCTCCGGGGACGACGAGGAGCTGGAGTACACGGCCTTCCTGGACGCCGCGCGTGCGTCCTTGCGGCTGTTGGCGACGGAGGACGCCTCCGGTGCCGAGGAGGCCTTCCCGAACCGCCGGGTCGTCTTGGCTGCGGATATTCCGGACGCCAACCTCACCGCCGATCCGACTGGCGGGGATTCCGTGCTGCGCGTGGACCCTGCTCAGCTGGAGCTGAAGCAGCTGCGCGCGATCCACACGGATGACGAGGATGCGGAAGCCGCCACGCAGCGGGCCAAGGAGTGCATCGATGATGCGGATCTGGGGGATGAGGACGCGGAGCTCGCGCTGGGGGACTGCGAGGATAACCTCATGAGCTGGTACGACAGCAAGGAGCTGGGGGTGCTCGTCGATCTGATGTAGCGGGGGCTACTGAAAGGTACGGGAGCTACTGCAGCTACGCGGCAAGCCACAGCCCGCGTGCGCCGCCATTGAGGCAGCGTGCGCGGGCTTGTTCCTTCTGTTGACCTTCTCTGGGCTATTCCGTCTCGAAGGGAAGCTCCCACTCGTTGTTGCTGCGCAGGGCGGTCAGCAGGCGGCGTACCGCGGCGGCCCGGCGCCCGGAGGCGCCCTCCAGGGTGTCGAGCGCGCACTCCGGGTCCGCTGGTGGGCCGAGGTGCGTGCAGCCGCGGGGGCAGTCCTGCACGACTTCCCGGAGGTCGTCGAAGACCTGCACCACGGTGTCCGGGTCCACGTGGGCCAGCCCGAAGCTGCGGATGCCGGGGGTGTCGATGATCCAGCCGCCACCAGGCAGGGGCAGGGCGACGGACTGGGTGGAGGTGTGGCGGCCCTTGCCGACCCCGGAGACGTCCCCGGTTTCCCGGTCGGCGTCCGGCACCAGCCGGTTGACCATCGTGGACTTACCCACGCCGGAGTGGCCGATCAGGGCGGAGACCTCGCCGGTGATGACCTCGGTGAGCTCGGCGAGGTCGTTGCTGGTGCCGGTGTAGTGGACGGGCACGTCGAGCTCCCGGAACTCGGCGGCGAAGGCCTCCGGGTCGGCCAGGTCGGTCTTTGTCAGGCACAGCACGGGCTGCAGACCACCGACGAAGGCGGCGATCAGCGCGCGCTCCACGAACCCGGCCCGCGGTGGTGGGTCGGCGACGGCGGTGACGATCAGCAGGTTCTTCGCATTCGCGACGACGATGCGCTCGTAGGGGTCGGTGTCGTCCGCGGTGCGGCGCAGCACGGTGTCGCGCTCGGCCTGGCGGACGATGCGGGCCAGCGTGTCTTTACGGCCGGAGGTATCGCCCACCACACCCACGCGGTCGCCGACGACGATGGGGGTGCGCCCCATCTCCCGGGCGAGCATGCAGGTGACTTCCACGCCGGTCTCGTCGAGAACCACGCCCCAACGGCCCCGGTCGCGGGAGATCACCATGCCCCACTTGGCGTCCTTGTGCTTGGGTCGTTGCTTGGTGCGGGGCCGCGACCCCCGGCGGTTGGGGCGCACGCGGACGTCGGATTCATCCCACTGGTAGCGTGCCATCGTTTAGGCCTCCCCGTTGCCGCTGGCAGCGGTGGTGTCGGTGCCGTCCAGCATCTGGGTCCACATGTGCTCGAAGCCGGGCATGGTCTTGGCAGTGGTGGCGATGTCCTCGACTTCCACGCCGGGGACCAGCAGGCCGATGATGGCGCCGGCGGTGGCCATCCGGTGGTCGGCGTAGGAGCGCCAGCGGGCCCCGGCCAGGGGGACGGGGGTGATGTGCAGGCCGTCTTCGGTTTCGGCGACGTTCCCGCCGAGCGCGTTGATCTCCGCGGCCAGGGCGTGGAGGCGGTCGGTCTCGTGCCCCCGCAGGTGCGCGATGCCTCGCAGGCGGGTCTCGGTGGTGGCCAGGGCTGCCACCGCTGCGACGGTGGGGGTGAGTTCACCGATGTCGCCCATGTCCCAGTCCACGCCCTGCAGTGGGCCGGTGGCGCTGGCTGTCAGGGTGCCCTCGTTCAGGGTGACGGTCGCGCCCATGGCTTCCAGGATGGGGCGGATCTGGTCGCCTGGCTGGGTGGTCGTGGCAGGCCAGTGCGGGACGCTGACCGCGCCCTGGGTCAGTGCGCCCGCGGCGAGGAACGGGGTCGCGTTGGAGAGGTCCGGTTCGATCACCCAGTCCACAGCCTTGATGGGTCCGGGCTGGACGGTCCAGGTCGGGTTGCCGGTGGCTTCTTCCGTACCCGTTTCGACGACGACGCCCGCCTGGGCGAGCATATCGACCGTCATATCGATGTGGGGCTTGCTGGGCACGGAGGAGCCGGTGTGGACGATGCGCACGCCGTCGGCGAGGCGGGCGCCGACCAGCAACAGCCCGGAGACGAACTGGCTGGAGCCGGAGGCGTCGATGCGAACCTCGCCGCCGGTTGGGGTGGTAGACCCTGCGGAGCCCTGCTCCGTGTTGCTCGCGGCGGGCAGGACGGTGAAGGGCAGGCTAGCGGTGTCCGAGCTCGGCTCGGTGGCGTCCGTGCCCTCGCCGATGCTGGCACCCAGGCCGCGGATGGAGTCCAGAGTCTGGTCCATGGGGCGGCGGCGTGCCTGGGGGTCGCCGTCGAAGCTGACGGGGGCGGTGGCTAGTGCTGCGATGGGTGGGACGAAGCGCATGACGGTGCCCGCCAGCCCGCAGTCGACGTGCCCGCCGGTGAACTGGACGGGCGGGGTGATCCGCACGGTGGCAGCCGCCCCCTCGGAGCTTAGGATTTCTACACCCACCCCGAGGGTGCGCAGCGCGTCGAGCATGAGCTCCGTGTCGCGACTGATCAGGGTGTTGGTGATGGTGGCCGGCCCGTCAGCGAGCGCTGCGAGGACGAGCGCGCGGTTGGTGATGGACTTGGAACCGGGGACGGGCACCGTCGCGGTGACGGGGCCACGTGCGGTGGGGGCGGGCCAGGTGGGGTGGGTGCTAGTCGACATGGCTCTAGTCTCTCATTTTTTGGGGATAATGGGTCCCATGTGTGGCCGTTATGTCCTTTTCAGCACGCCCGAGCAGCTCGTTGGTGCGGTGCGGCGCCGGACCGGGCAGCAGCGGGTCGCGATGGTCGGGGAGGGGCCGCGGGAGAATTACAACATCGCGCCCACCCACACGGTGCCGGTGCTGCGGCCGTTTCGCGGGGTGCCCACACTCGGGCCGGCGGTGTGGGGCTATCCGCCGAAGACGGTCTTTAACGCCCGCGGGGAGACGGTTTTCGACAAGCCGACCTTCGCGGGCTCGGAGCCGTGCGTGTTCATCATGGATGGCTGGTACGAGTGGACTGCCGATGAAGATCCCGCGCCGGGGGATCGGCGGAAGCAGCCCTGGTTCACGCACGCCGGTGGGGAGCCGATTTTTATTGCGGGGCTGTGCAAGGCCGTGGATGGGGTGGTGTACGCGACGATGGTGACGACGGCAGCTACCCCGGAGCTGGAGTGGCTGCATCACCGGATGCCACGGGTGCTGGTGCCGGGCGAGGGGGCTGTGGGAGGCTATGGCGAGGGGCGCGCTGATGGCTCGAGCCACGCGGTCGATGAGGTGCGCCGCTGGCTTGCGGGGGATGAGGCGACGCTGCGGGAGATGGCAGTAAGGCCGCCCGGGCACGGGTTGGGTGGCCTGGTGAGCGGGAAGGCGGATAAGGCGGTCGGCAATGTGGCTAATAATGGGCCGCATTTGATCGGCCGGTAGTCCGATGCGCAGGGGTTGAGGGCGGGGTCTAAGGAGCGGGGTGAGGACGGGGTCCGCCTGCCGGGGAGCTGTGGCGGGGTGCAGGGGGAGTGGTGCGTTTTTGTGGGGGGGGGATGCGGAAGCGGGGGGGCGCGGGGTGGTCCCCGCGGCTCCCGCCGCTTCTATGTTGGGTCAGTGTTGAGGCCGGGTGGCCTCAGCGCTGACCCTGGGTGCGCTGTTTAGTACAGGCGCTTGCGCAGAGTCATCAGCGCGGTACCGATGAGGATCAGCAGTGCTGCGATCCCGGCTGGCATGGCGATGCTTGCGCCGGTGCGTGCCAGTGCGGACTGGCTGCTGGACTCGGCCTGCTCTGGCTGGCTGCCCTGCTGGGCAGAGCTGCCGGAGGTTCCGGAGCTGCCACCCGAGTTGCCCGGAGCGGCTGGCTGCTCGCTCGGCTTCTCGGATTCGCCTGGCTTGCCTGGCTCGCCCGGCTTCTTGTCATCCGGCTTGCCAGGCTCACTTGGCTTCTTGTCACCTGGCTTGCCCGGCTCAGACGGCTTGCCTGGCTCGCTCGGTGCCCCTGGCTTGCCCGGCTCACCTGGCTTGCCCGGCTCGCTCGGCTTGCCCGGCTCAGACGGCTTGCCTGGCTCAGACGGCTTGCCCGGCTCGCTCGGCTTGCCCGGCTCAGACGGCTTGCCTGGCTCGCTCGGCTTCGTCGGCTCGGTCGGCTTGGTCGGCTCGGTTGGGTCCGTCGGGTCGGTCGGCTCGCTCGGCTTGGTCGGCTCCGTTGGCTCGCTCGGCTTGGTCGGCTCGGTTGGGTCCGTCGGCTCGCTCGGCTTGGTCGGCTTGGTCGGCTCCGTTGGGTCCGTTGGCTCGCTCGGCTCTGGGGCCGGAGTCTCGCAGTTGCACTTGGTGCCCACGCGGATCTTACGATCCTGCTTTTCCTGCGTCACCGTCTCGGAAGTCTCGGGCTCGCCTACCGGCTGGCCGTCGACCAGCTTCCAGGTCTTGGTGATCTCCTTCGAACCAGTCTTGCCAGCCTGATCCTCGACAACCTTGCCGGCTTCGAGGTTCGGGTCGTACTCGATGAGCGTATCGTACGGAATTTCTTCCGTGTGCTTATCCGTCAGCTCAGTCTCAACGCCCTTAGCTGGGCCAACCTCGATGATGCGCGGAGTCGGGTCACTGATTTTCTCAGTGGACTCGTCCTTGTTCACCTTGCCGTTATCGACGGTCACCTTGACGGTGTGCTTGATTTCACCAGGCGTGCCCTCCTGGACAACCTTGGTCTCGCCTGGCTGCAGGTTCGGATTTACGCGAATCTCGGTCTCGAATGGAGTCTTCTCAGTCCACTCGACGTTTTCGGAAACAGGGTCAGCCTTGGTGCCGACGCGGATAACCGCGTTGGTCGGCTCCTTGGTGCGCTCGGTGGTCACGGTCGGCTCGCCGGAAGGCTTACCGTCCACGATCTTCTGGGTGGAGGTGACAACCTCAGTACCCAGCTCGCCCTGCTTATCGACGACCTGCTCGCCCGCCTTCAGATTCGGATCGAAGATGATCTCCGTCTCGAACGGAACCGGCTTCTCAGTCTTGGTGACGACCTCGCTGTCATTGACACCAGGACCATACTCGATGATCTGCGCAACTGGCTTCTTGGTTACCTTCTCGGTGGTGTTCACCGTGGAGGTGTTGTCCTTTGCAGTGAAGTCGGCGGTGAATTCCTTCTCGCCGTACTCACCCTCCTGGACGACCTTCATCTCTCCCGGCTTCAACTCCGGGTTCACTCGCACGATCGTGTCGTACGGCAGCGGCGCAACCCATGTTGCCTTATTGGTCGCCTCTGCAGGCTTGGTACCGACGGTGACGATCTTCTCAACCGGCTTCTCGATGATCTCCTCAGTGATCTTTGGATCGCCCGGCTTGGAGTTGACGATATCGCGTTCGATCGTCACCTTCTTCTTGCCAGGCTTACCCTCCTGAGTGACCTTGGACTCGCCCGGCTTCAGGCTCGGGTCGTAGACGACCTTCACGTCGTACGGAACCTCAGTCTCAATGGACTCGGTATTCGTACCGGTGGTCTTGGTGCCCACGCGGATGATCTGCTCGGTCGGTTCCTTGGTGCGCTCAGAGGTTACGACCGGGTCGCCGGACGGCTTGCCGTCCACGAGCTTCTGAGTTGAGGTCACAACCTCGGTACCAACCTCACCCTTCTGGTCAACAACCTGCTTTCCGGCTTCGAGGGTGTCGTCGAAGATCACCTTGGTCTCGAACGGAATCGGCTTCTCGATCTTGGTCACGAGCTCGCTCGGAGCAATGCCAGGGCCGTACTCGACGATCCGCTTGACAGGCTCCTTGGTGGTCTCTTCCTCGACGACCTCAGCCTGATCGCCCGAAGCGGTGAACTTAGCGGTGAAGGTCTTCTCGCCGTTCTCACCTTCCTGAACAACCCGGGTTTCACCAGGCTTCAGGTCCGGGTTCTCGCGAACCTCGGTCGGGTATGGGATCGGAACCGTCCAGGTGACTTCCTTGGCGCTCTCAGCAGGCTTGGTGCCGATGACGACGATCTCATTCTGAGGCTCTTCGGAGCGCTCCCAGGTGCCGTCCTTCTTCATCTTCTCCTTGCCAGGCTTGCCCTTGGTCTCAACCTTGTACTCGCCGGCAGGGATGGTGTCGTCGTACTTGTACTCGACCTTGAACGGAACCTCGCGTTCAGGCACTCCGAGGACGTTGACCACAGCATAGGTGATATCCGTAGAGCCGTCCTCGTAGGTCACAGTAACCGGAATCTTGACCTGATCGCCTGGCTTCGCATCCTCAGGTGCGGTTGCGGTGATCTGGCCATTGTCGTCAATGCTGACATTCCAGCCGGCAGGAATCTCACCCAACTTGTATGGGTTTTCCTCCGCGACGTTGACGTTGTCTGGCTTCTCCAGTGCAACTGGCAGCGTTGCGGTTTCGCCCGGGTACACGGTCTGTACCGGGTAGGACGGTTCGGCTTCCCAGGCGTTGGTCAGCTTCACCACGGTGGTGACAGGCGCCTGAGTGGTCAAGCCACCCGGAGCGTTAACGGTCACCGTGACGGTGTTCTTGTCACCCGGCTTAGCATCGGCCGGCGGGGTGGAGGAAACTTCACCGGTCTTCGGGTCAATGGTGTACTTCCAGCCGTTGACTTCCTGAGAAAGAACCGGCTTACCATTCTTGTTTCCGAAGGAGAACGTGGAGCCGTCAGGCGTGTCCTCAACCTGGTGCTTAACTTCCTGGCCCGGAGCTGTGGCCTGAACGTTGTAGTTCGCCTTGATGTCGCCCTTGATAACGACGACGGTGCCAACGACGGTCTGTGGCTTCTGCTTGCCTTCATCGCTGTAGTGAGCCTGGACCGGAACGTTGAGGATGTCGCCTTCCTGCGCACCCTTCGGAATCGTGGTCGTAATCTCACCGGTCTTCTCGTCAACGTAGACGGTCCAGGTCTTACCGTCCTTGCTGGTAAGGGTGGTCTGGTTGGTGCCGTCCTCGAAGGTGTAGCGCGACGGGGCCTCATCGGTCGTGTTACCGCTCAGACCGCGCTCCGGGATCTCAGGAGTAAGGCTGACGCTCGCGTTCGGCTGGCCGGCCACCGTGTCGTAGGTCGGGATCTTGATTTCCACGATCGCCTGGAACTGGACCTCAATCTCGTCCGTGGTCTGGTCAGGGTAGGTTGCCTTGACCTTCGGAGTGATGATCGTGCCCGGTGCCACGGTGTCGTCAGCCTTCGCGGTGACCTTGCCGGTCTCGTCGACCGTCACGGTCCAGCCCTCAGGCACAGTGGACTCGTCGATCTCAAACTTCGCCGGGTGAACCGGCTTGTAGCCCTTCATGATCGACTTGGTACCCACCTGGGCCGTGAGGTCAGCCCCGATCTTGCCCTTGGTCAGACCAGGGCGAACCAGATCGGTGACCTGGGTGTTGTTCGGGTCAACAACTACGAGGAGTTCAAGCTTGTCAGTGGAACCGTTGGAGTACTCCACCGTGATCACAGGGCGCGCGAAGGTGCCTGGGCGCGGGTCCTCTGGAGCGGTGACGGTGACGTTGTAGTTCTCGTCCATCTCGACGGTCCAGCCCTCGTAGACGTACTTCTCGTCCAGGGTGACCTTGGCTTCGTAACCGCCGTCTGCCTTCTTCTTCGCCAGGTCCTTGATCAGGTCAGGGGTCTGGGTGAAGGTGACCTTCTGCGGCTCGGTAGCAATCGGACCGGTAGCGCTATCGACGCCGGAGATAATCGTGGCGTCCGTCTTGTCGTACTTCGGGGAGTGGTACTCGGTGTCATCCAAGGAGAATGCCTTGGAGTCGATGACGTTCGCCTTGTTGTAGCGGGTCAGCGAGTTGGAGCTGTTGAAGGCTGCGTCATGCTCAATAAACTCATTGTTGCTCTTAGCTGCAGCCTTGAGCTCGTCTACGCTACGCGGTTTCGCAAGAACGGAGAAATTCACGTTCTTATCGGTAGCCAGGTCGGTGCCGCGGTACTCAGGCCAGGTGAAGTAGATCTCGCCGGTTGTTTCGTCGATGCGCAGGTTCTTGGTGCCGCCAGACGCCGCTGGGTCGGTGGTGCCGATGAACTTGCCGTTGCCGTCGTAGGCCTCCACGACCATGCGGGACATGGAATCATCCGTGCCCTGGCCGGTCACAGCCGGGATGTTGATCTTGCCGACCTTGATTTCCGCGCCAGGGACGATGACGTGCTTCTCGAAGTTCTCCCACGAGACCGTGATCGGGTTACATTCGATGTTCTCGCTCGGCCACGGGTTCACGAGGGCGTCAAACGATGCGTTGCCCCCCCTGGGTGGCCCTTGGCCCTTGAGGGTTTTCCTGCTTATAGTCGCCCTGCCAGGCGTAACGTACCGGGTTCGAGGCAGTGGCCTCAGCGAACTGCTTGACTTTCGCATCGGTCAGTTCAGCGTTGAGGTTAAGGTTCGTTTGTCGGCCACTGCGATCGATCGCAAGGGCTTCTGTAGCCTTTTGCGTAACCTTCTTATCAACAAAGGTCTGACCAGCATTCATAGAGGGAATCTGTCCCGCATCGAGGTACGCACTCATGAGGCCTGAATTGGTAAAGTTCCAATCGGCAAACGTGCGGTCCTTCGAGTTATCGAAGGCCACACTCAAGCCCCACCGGGTTTTGTTGGGGCTGCTCGCGCTCGGCTCAGAGGTATACCAGCTGAAACCAGCCTGGCTGCCCTGCTGAGAGTTGTCTGCCTGAACAACACACGATCCGGCCGGCAGGTCGGAGGCCTTCTGGGCGTCCTTCTCTACCGCGCCCGACTTGTCGCGGATGCCGCCGGAGAGTTCTGCGGCGGTGGCCTCAGGGGCGAGGTCGCCGTGGGAGAAGATGCTGAGCGAGCCCAGCGCGAGGGTTATGGCGGACAGTGCGGCAACACCTGTGCGTGCGTGACGCCGCGAAACCCTGTTCTGAGAGGAGTTCATTCCTCGATCCTTCCTTGAAGACGATGATGCCCCAGTACTTCCGCAGCGCGGAGATACACAGTTGGGGGCTATCTAAGGCCAAATCTGCATCTGCAGCGTTGATTCACTTGAAGCGCAAAATCTCCTTAGAATACAGCAAGAATTATACTGCCCTCAGGGTGTGAAAACAATTGTAAATGTGGGCAAAAAGCCTTAAAACCGCAGTTCGAAGCGTGTTCGTTGCCACACGAAGGAATTCAAGATCTGAGGTTTGCGCTTAGGCACCCCTAAAGAGCGCGTTAAGGGTTGGACTGTAGGAGAGCGCTGGTCGCGCGGGGAATAGAATGGTTCCACACCACGTTGGAATTATTGACCCAGCAGAGAGGAGAACATGAGTTCCCCCACCCCCCAGCGCGCCGCCACGCTGCGCACCGAGGAGCCCGACGAGGAGCTGCTCGCCCGCTTCGAAAGCGACGCGTTGCCGCTGCTGGACCAGCTCTACGGTGCGGCGTTGCGGATGACCCGCAACCCCGCCGATGCGCAGGACCTCGTGCAGGATGCGTACATCAAGGCCTTCCAAGCCTTCCGGTCCTTCAAGCCTGGCACCAACCTCAAAGCCTGGCTGTACCGCATCCTCACGAACACCTACATCAACGAGTACCGCAAGCAGCAGCGCCGACCCTATGAATCCTCCGCGGAGGATATGACCGATTGGCAGCAGGCCGACGCGATGTCCCATACCCCGGACGGCCTCGCTTCCGCGGAAATCGAGGCGCTCAAGCGGATCCCCGACCAGCGCATCATCGACGCGCTCATGGACATCAGTGAGGACTACCGCATGGTGGTCTACTACGCCGATGTCGAAGGCTTCGCCTATAAGGAGATCGCGGAGATCCTCGACGTCCCCATCGGCACCGTCATGAGCCGCCTCCACCGGGGCCGGAAGGCGCTGCGCAAGAAACTGAAGGACGTCGCCGCGGAACACGGCATCGGCGTCGAAGAAGAAAACAAGGCGAAGGGATAGGCGAGAAGCACAATGAGTGACAACGTTGAGCCGAATGCAGGCACCCCTCGGCGCGACATCGAATGCCGGGACCTCGTGGACGTCCTCTACGAATATGTCGATGGCGGATGTGACGAAAACCTGCGGGCGCAGCTGCAGGAGCACCTCGATAACTGCCCCAGTTGCGTGGAGAAACTCGGCGTGGAACGCGAAATCCGTCAACTGCTGCGAGTTCGCTGCGCCCAAGCCGCCCCAGTGGAGCTGCGTAGCCGCATCACCACCCAGCTGAGGGTGGTCTACCGAACCTCCCGCGGGTAGCAAGAACTCCCCGGATTAGGCATCCGGCACAGAGGGGGCGCAGCCCGGGGCGGGTTTAAAGTTCAGTCGGAGGGGGTGCCGGCGGGGCCGACTGACAGGGATTAGGGAAAGAAAAACGGGCCCGGGAGAAAACTCCCGGGCCCGTTCGGCGACACCCCAGCGTGGGGTGATCGGCATTATGCGTTTGGGCGCTTGCCGTGGTTCGCCTTGTTCTTGCGACGGTCCTTGCGCTTACGGCCACGCTTGCTCATGAATTCTCCTTAAAGCATGTGCACCAGCGTTCCCAGGGGAGTAGCCGGCGCAGCGATCGGGCAATGAAATTTATTTAACCGCTATAGTCTATCCGCCCAGCAGTGGGCAGCGGAAATCAGGGGCAGCGGGAACTATTAAGCGTTCGCGCGGGCGCGGGTGCGAGCGCGGTTGTTGCGGCGCTTCAGCACGCGACGCTCGTCCTCAGACATGCCACCCCACACGCCGGCGTCCTGGCCGGAGCTGATTGCCCACGTGAGGCAATCCGTGGTCACCGGGCAACGGTTGCACACCAGCTTCGCCTTCGCAGTCTGGGCGAGAGCCGGTCCGGAGTTACCAACTGGGAAAAACAGCTCGGGGTCTTCCTGGCGGCAGACAGCCTTGTGGCGCCAATCCATGATCAAGTCCTTTCATGCCTATCGGGCGGTCGTAGCGGTCCGGCATGCCACGGGGGTGGCCTGGCGGAGGTCTCTGCCGGCGGGGAACCGGCAGAAAGGTTAACGGGCGGTTAACTGCGATCCTTTGGAGCGTCCCGATGGTTGCTGGCGTCGGCCGCCTGTGAGCGGTCTGTGTGCGGGGCCGATGGTGTCGTCGTTGGTGCCCCGGGGGAGGGGCGAACATGGCCTCGCGGAGCCTTAGTGCAACGCTGGGGTGCGAAGAATCGCGGGGTAAGGGCTGGTCGGGCGGTGCGGAATGAACATGAGCGCCAGGAAAGTGGCACTGCAATACCCGCGCTATGGCATGACCAAAGGACCACAACATAAACGTGGGCAGGCTGTTGTTCCCCCACCGCCTTCGCGGTTACATCAAGGAGTATGGCATGTATTTCCCAGGTTGCCTAGAGTTAACCCAGTAAATGTAACCAAGCTCACACTGTTTCGATTTGGGTAATGGCTCCGAGTGACGTAGGTGTGCCTCAGTGCTAGGTAGTCACGCCCTTGCTGGGCGGACCGGCCGGTTCCTCGCCGAGGCTTCGTGGGGCCTTCCATGAGAGCAGAGTGGCCAGAAATGGGAAGCGAGCTCGCTAAGGCTAGACTCATCGGCATGAGCTCCCCGAAGAACTACTCCAAGCCGCCCACCGTCATCCAATACGCCGGCCTCTACGGCCTGATCCAGGGCCTCATCGGCATCGCCTTCGGCATCTTTCTCGTCGTCCGCGAAGCCCAAGGCTTCCACGACCCCACCGCGAAAATCAGCGGCTACGGCACCGCCCTGTGGTTCTTCTTCATCTTCGGGGCCGTCGCCGTCTGCGGCTACTTCCTCTATCGGGGACGCTCCTGGGGGCGCGGCCCGGTGGTCATGCTGCAGATCTGCCTGGTTCCGGTGGCTTATTACATGTTCCGGTCCGGCCGTCCCGAACTGGCCGTTCCCACCACGCTGGTCCTGATTCTTGGGCTCGCGCTGCTGTTCAACCCCACCGCGATCAATTGGTGGACGATGGACCACTACCGCGACTAAGAACCGAGCACTACGAGCTCGTCGCCACGCTGCTCCACCACGAAGCCACCACTGACTCGCAGGTGCACCGGCGCGCCAGCAGCTAGGCCGTCGCGGCGAACAGGGAGTGTCCGTTCGGCCTTCTTGTGTTCCGTGTCGAAGACCTGGATGCCGTCCTCGATGGGCACCAGCAGGCGGTCGGCCATGTTCGCGCCTGCGCCCAGCGCGCCGCGCACCGTGAACTCCGGGGCCAGGCTCGTCGGGTGGAAGCCGACGACGGCATCGCCCGTCCACCACGTCATATTGTGCGGCAGGTCCGCCGTGACCGGCAGCGCCGGGGTGTCCTGAGCAGTGCCAGCAAGCGCCGGGGTGGCGGGCATCGGGTAGTGGTTGACCTCGCCGGAATCGCTGGCCACGATCAGCTCCGGCTTCCCATCACCACGGGCGCCCTTCGGTGCGTACACCGCCGCGTGGTGCTGCGCGATCGCCACCAACTGCCCATCCCTGGGCACGTAGAAAGTGTGGAGATCCTCCGGCACATCCGAGCGCTCCGGCTTCGTCTTGAGCAACCGCAGCAGGATCTTGTCCTCACCCTCGCAGTGCTGGGTTGTCGCCAGCAGCTCGGTGCGGGTCAGGGCAGAAGTAAACGGGCAGTCCGCGTAGCGCTGCTCCTCCTTCTTCACCGGTGTTTCCTGGCGGCCCACTTCCGTGGTGCGCACCAGGTCGCTGCGCCACAGCTCCACCCGGTGCGGGGACACGATGCCCGTGGAGTCATTCGAACGCAGCGCCGTGGCGGCATCCTGCGCCAACGCCGAACGGGTGTGGGCGTAGTCGCCAGTGCTCGCAGCCAGGCTCACCACATCCCCGCAGCCCTTCGAGCCACGGTAGATCGCGACGATCCGCTCGTTACTAAAAGTCACATCGCACAGTGGCAGCCCGCGGTCGTAGGTCCACGCCACCTCGCCCGAGCGGAGATCATGCATGGACAGCACATCGTCCTCGGCGGTGAGCACACCACCGGAAAGTAGGATCGGGGCAACCGTCTGCGGGGACGTTCCCCGCCACAGCTCCCGGAGTGTTGTCGGGGCGGCCTCAGCCGCCGCCGGGGCGGATAGAGTGGCGGCCTGGGTGCGGTCCACCCGGCGCGCGTCCGATCCCCACCAGCTAGTGACCAGCACCACCACGAGGAAAAGAATGATTGCGCCCACCGCGAGGTAATCCTTGCGCGAGGCCCGCTCCGGGCGGGGCCAGCGGCGCTGCGTTGATGTGGTCTGGGCGGGGGAGTGAGGCGCCATTAGTTCTTTGCCCCGCCGTTCCCGCCGCGCGAGCGCCCACCCCGACCGCGCTCGCTACGGCTTCGGCCCTGCGCGCTCGGACCGTGGCTACGAGACACGTGGCCACGCGAAGCAACCCTATGGCCACGCGAACCAGCCCCTGCGCCGCGCTCACCGCGACCACCGCGGGAACGCCGAGCCGGGGCCGTCGCCGCCGCCGAACCAGCAACCCGACGATTCGGCCCCACTCGGTCGCTCAGCTCCCCGTCCGTGGGTAGCCCCAGCACATCTAGCAGCTCAGGGGACTGTGAGAACCACTGCGGCGGGTCCTGCAGGCCCAAGCCCAACGCCTCGCTGATGTGATCCCACCGGGGCACCTCATCCCAACCGACCAGCGTGATCGCGGTGCCGTCCTTACCAGCGCGCGCCGTGCGGCCAATCCGGTGCACATACGTCCGCTCGTCCTCCGGGACCTGGTAGTTGACCACATGGGTGACATCCGTGACGTCGATGCCGCGGGCAGCTACGTCCGTGGCGACCATGACGTCCACCGCACCATCCCGGAACAGCTGCAGGGACTGTTCGCGGTCCGCCTGGCGCATATCGCCATGCACCGCGCCGACCCTAAAGCCCCAGGCGGCCAGGTCCTCAGCGACCATCGCGGCCTGCCGCTTCGTCGGGGTGAACACGATCGTCCGGCCCCGGCCCGGGCTCTGCAGAATCCGGGAGAGCGTGGACATCCGGTCCAGCTTGTGGGACTGGAACGCGATCTGGGTGACCCGCTCGTGCGTATCCGCCGCAGCCGTGGAGTCCGCCTGGATCATCACCGGTTGCTTCATGAACTCCCGCGACAGGCTCAGGACCGGCCCTGGCATCGTCGCGGAAAACAGCATAGTCTGCCGGTCCGGGCTGGTCAGCGACATGATCTGCCGAATATCGTCCAGGAAGCCCTGATCCAGCATCTCATCGGCCTCGTCCAGCACCAGAACCTCCACCCCGGACAGCTCCAGCTCACCGCGGCGGTGCAGATCCAACAGGCGGCCCGGTGTGCCCACCACCACGTCCGTGCCCCGGCTCAGCGCCCGGATCTGCTGGTTGAAGCCCACCCCGCCATAGATTGGTGTGACCGTCACCCGGTGGTCGTTCGCCGGAATCACGAGGTTCGCCGTGGCCAGCGTGAGGTCCTCAGCCACCTGCAGGCACAGCTCACGGGTGGGGACCACCACGAGGCCGCGAACGCTGCCATCGAGTTCGGTGATGCCGGCGTCGTCGAAAATCCGGTCCAACAACGGCACGCCGAAACCCAAGGTCTTGCCCATCCCCGTGCGAGCCTGACCGATCAGATCATCGCCCCGCAACGCGATCGGTAGGGTCAGCTCCTGGATCGCAAACGCCGTGGGCATCCCCGCCTGCTCCAAAGCCTCGGCGATTTCGGCTGCCACCCCCAAGGAGCGGAACGTCGGCCCAGGGGCAGCCCCCGAGTGACCATCGGAGGGGAGATGGGGCGCTGGCACGGTCGGAACCTCCCTAAAACAAGGCAGTACTATGATGGTCACATTAGCGCACCGCCGAGTGCGCCAGATCTTTCAAGAACCAACGGACGGAGATCGACAAGCATGCAACTGAAGATCGGCTTCATTAACTCCCAGCGCGAGCTCGCCATCGACCTCGATAAGAACGAGGTCAAGCAGGCAGAACTCGTCGAGGAGCTGCAGAACTTCCTGACCGACGGCACCGCCACCACCACCGTGGTCGAGGACGCCCGCGGCACCAAGACCGTCCTGCTGCGCGAGCAGATCGCCTACATCCAGGTCGGCGCCGAGAAGCCGCGCTCCGTGGGCTTCATCTGATCCATTTGAAGGGCAGATAGAGGTTGAGCGAGGTGAATAACCCCCAGGGCACGGGTAGCGAGAACACGCAAGAAGGGCCCCGTCACCGGCGTGCGCGCCGCGAGGAATTCGCTCTACCCGAACCCGACCATGCCCGCACCCCGCCCCGGATCGACCGACGATCTCAGGGGCAGGGGGCTCACTGGCTCAACTTCAGCGACCCCCGCGTCCGCATCGGGATCGTCGCGGTGCTCTCGCTGGTCAGTCTGCTCGTCCTCGTCGACGCCCTCCGCGGGGCAAGGGAGGACGCCGCCACCGACGTGACAGCCACCAACAACAGCGACGACCCCGCCGACGGCGCGGCCGGCCCCGTCCCCGGCTCGGGCTACGGCGACCTGCCGACCGGGCAGCTCCCGCCCGGCGGACCGGTGACCGAGAACAGCAGCGGTAACTTCCGCACCGTCGGCGCCCCGGGCCCGAAGGTCGGCGACGGGAAACTCTTCACCTACACCGTCGAGATCGAGGACACGATCAACACCGCCGCCTTCGGCGGGGACGACGCCTTCGCCACGACGGTGGACGCGATCCTTTCCGACCCACGCGGCTGGACCGGGCGCGGGAAGTTCGCCTTCCAGCACGTCGCAGCCGGTGAACTGCCGGAGGGTCAAGAACCCGACCTGCGGATCCAGCTGGCCTCCCAGGACCACACCCACGAGGTCTGCGGCAACACCTTCAAGCTGGAGACCAGCTGCTTCTACTCCGACGGCAACCGGGTCGTCATCAATGAATCCCGCTGGATTCGAGGCGCAATCCCGTTCCAGGGGGACCTCGGGGCCTACCGGCAGTACGTCATCAACCACGAGGTCGGCCACGGCATCGGCTTCGCCGCCCACCAGCCCTGCCCGAAGGACGGGCAGCTCGCTCCGATCATGATGCAGCAGACCTTGAGCGTGGATAACCGCGTGCTCCGGGAGATCAGCAACGAGGACATCTACGGGGAAAACGACTCCACCTGCCGCGCGAACCCGTGGCCCTACCCGGTTGCGGAAGAACAATAAGAGGTGACCCGCCGTGAATGACGCCCGCTCTGCCCGTGATGCTGGTCGCTCTGCCGGTGCTGCTAGCCCCGGCGCAGCTAGCCCTGCTGGCGCGCTGGGAACCCCGCCGCCAGCCCACATCCTCAACGGCTTCCACGCGCACGTGGATAACCCCGTCCAGCTGGATCAGCCGTGGTCATATGGCTGGCGCTGTGATCGCGCGGTGATCTCCCTGGCTGAGGAGCCAATGCGTGCGTCCTGGATCGCCAAAACCACCGCGAAGATGCGGCCCGCCGGGGTAGGCGTCTCGCGCCCCATGCTCTCCACCGACGGCCGGTACACGGTCTCCGGGTGGCGGGCACGGACCTTCCTCTCCGGGCACCGCGCGCCCCGCTTCGACGAGATGGCCGCCGCCGCACTGCGCATTAATGAATCCCTCCGCGGCCTGCCACGACCGGAGTTCCTGGCGCCTCCGGAGCTCACGGGCACGTGGGGGCAGACGGAGATCTTCGCCGCCGCGGATGCCGCCGCCTTCGCCGAGCAACCCCAGGAGTGGATCGCCCCGGCCATGGACGCCACCGCCGTGCCCCGGAAGGACATCGCCGAGGCGCTGGCCAAGGCCGTGGAAATCACCGCACTGCGCACCGAGATCACGGCGGAGGACCAGCTGGTGCACGGCGACGTCATTGGTTGCATGATCTTCGACGGCGCCGCCGACCCCGCGATCACCGACCTGGTGCCCGCGTGGCATCCCACGGGCTGGTCGGTCGCGCTGCTCGTCGTCGACGCGATGGCCTGGGGCAACGGGGAGGACGCCCTGCTGGACCGCTGGTCCCACATCCCGGACTTCATGCAGCTCGCCCTGCGCGCGGTGCTCTACCGGCTCGCGCTGCACGCCATGCTGCCCAACTCGCGGCCAGAAGCCTGGCCGGGGCTGTCGCGCACCGCGGACGTCATCGCCGCGCGCGAGCAGCAGAACGAAGCACGGCAGGAGTGGGAAGACGAGGGCGAGCCTGCGGAAGAAGGCGGGGAGCACGTCGGGAACGAGGCCGAGGAATCGGTGAGTGAGACGGCCGGGGAACAGGGCAGCGACGAGACCGGCGAGCATGCCGACGAGCGTGGCGCCGAGGATTCCGACGAGGGTGGCACCGAGGACGCCGATAAGCGACCTGAGCAGGGGCGAGAGTAAGAAAATCGAACACCGACGAAGGAATCGGCGGGGCGTGTCTGCACCGGGTGCCATACTGATGGCATGACGGACACAGCCAAGAATCAACAGCCGACCGCCGTGGCCTCCCCGAGCACGCCGGAGGACCGCCTGGGGGCTCGCGAGGCGGCGAAGGTCGTGCTGCAGCCGCCCCGCCGGGTGGGGGAGGAAGGCCACGAGTGGGACGGGCTTGCCGGGGCCATCGTCACCGGCGATGAGCGCATCGATAGCTCCGCGCCGTGGACCGTCCTAGGCGGACCGGGGACAGGCAAGACGAGCCTGCTCGTCGACACGCTGGTCCACTTCCTCGCCGCGGGTGGTTCGGCGGAGGAGGTCATGGTGGTCACCCCCACCAAGGACGCCGCCACGGCCGTGAACACCCAGCTGGTGGCCAGGCTGGCAAGCATGAGCAGCTTCGCGGCGACGCGCACGCCGGTGCGTTCCGTGCACTCGTGGGCTTTCGCTGCGCTGCGCAGCATGCTGCTGGCCAGTGACCGGGAAGCACCGCGGTTGCTCACCGGTGCCGAGCACGATGCGGATGTGCGGCTGCTGCTGGCCGGGCATGTGGAGGACGGTGCGGGAGCCTGGCCGGAGCACATCAGACCAGCGCTGGGGTATGTGGGTTTCGCCCGCCAGCTACGCGATTTGCTGCTGCGCGCCGAGGAGCGCGGGGTGGGGCCGGGCGAGCTCACCGCGCTGGGGGAGAAGTACGACCAACCGATGTGGGTGGGGGCTGGGCAGTTCCTCGACGAGTACCGCCAGACGAGACGGCTGGCCCAGTCCATCAGCCTGAACGCCTCCGAACTGCTGCACACCACGCTGCAGGAGATGGCCGATGGTCCGGGGCGGGCACAGCTCGACCGGTGGCGGGAGAAGCTGCGGCTGATCCTCATCGACGATGCCCACAATTTGGATCCGGCGGCTGCCGAGTTCCTGGAGCAGTTTTTCACTCCTGAAACGCGGGTGGTGCTCGCCGGGGACCCCGACCAGTGTGTATTCCACTTCCGCGGGGCCGATGAGGAGCTACTCAGCAAATACGCCGCCGACGAGAATCACCGTGTGGTCCTGAGCGGCTCCCAACGCTTTGGAGCTCCCACCGCACGTGCCATCAATGCCCTGACCGGGCACCTACCGCACGTGGACACCCGCATCCCGCTGCGCGTGGCTGAGGGCGCTGAGGCGGCCCAGGAAGCTGAGGCAACGGCAGGGGAGTTGGTCGCGCCGGATGCAGGCCGCGCTAGGGCCACGTCTGGTGCCGCGGGAGAACGGAACCAGCCGATCCGAGTGCTACGCGCGAACTCCGGGACCGCCGAGCGGCTGCACATCACCGACGCCCTGCGCCGCGCCCACGTCCGCGACGGTGTGGCCTGGCAGGACATGGCCGTCATCGTGCGCTCGGTCGGGGAGATCGCACCCATCCGGCGAGCCCTGCTCACCCACGGGGTGCCGGTGCGGGTCGATCAGACCTCCATCATCCTCGCGGAACAGCCCCTGATCCGGCTGCTGCTCACCGCACTGGAGGCCACCTACCGGCCGTTGGAGAACTCCGAGGTGCGGGTACTCATGGAATCCATGGTCGGTGGCGCCGACCCGATCATGGTGCGCCGCCTCGAGCGCGTGCTGGCCCAAGCGCTGGCCCGCCAACGCCTGCAGGGCAAGCCGGTGCCGGAGAACACGGCGGGCCTGCCATTCCAGTCCAGCGACGCACTCAGCACCCTGCTCAACGGCACCGCCAGCGCGGAGGACGCCGCCGAGTGGACCGCGGGCTTCAACAACCGCGAGCTGCAGATCCTGCAGGACATGAGCGACGTCCTCACCGCGGGCAGGGAGGCACAACGGGCGGGACAATCCGTGGAGATGGTGCTCTGGGAGATCTGGAAGGCCACCGGGCTGGACACCCGCCTGCAGGAACGGGCCCTGCGCGGCGGGACCTTCGGCTCGCAGGCGGACCAGGATCTCGACTCGGTGATGATGCTCTTCGACATGGCCGGGGACTTCGTCGAACGCCACCCCAACGCCTCGATCCGCACCTTCTGCGAGGAAGTCCGCGCCCAGGAGCTGCCCACCGGAGGCCGTGAGCGCGGGGTCGCCAGCAACGCCGTGGAGATCCTGCCCGCCCACGCCGCCGTGGGTCGCCAGTGGCACACCGTGGTCGTCACCCGCGTGCAGGAAGGCAGCTGGCCCGCCGGGCCCACCGTGGGCGGGCTCTTCGGCCAGCTGGAACTCGTTGATCTGCTGGACCGGGGGATTGAGCCCGGCACGCGGGTCTCGCGGGTGGCGAGTGCTGTCCATGAGGAGCGGAGGCTCTTCCTCGTCGCTATCTCGCGGGCTACTCGAAGCACCCTGGTGACCTGTATCGACAACGCCAGCGTGGAAAACGGCGTGCCCTCCCGCTTCGTGGAGGAGATCACCGACGCGCCGGGAGCAGCTGTGCCGCTGGGAACCGTGGACCAGATTGAGCAGGAAGATCCGGTGGGTCAGGAGGCCACGCCGGGCGAGCCCGTGCAGGGGGAGCTTGGGCTGGGCCTGGAACTGGGGGACTCCGCGCAGCAGGGAGGGCCTGCAGTGCAGGCCAGCCCGGCCGAGCAGCTGAGTTCATCGGACCAGCTGAGCCCAGCGGAACAGCTCAGCGCCCTGCCACGAGTGCTCGCTCTCGAGCCACTCATCGCCGAACTGCGCGACGTGGTTACCGACCCCACCCAGCGGCACCACCGCCGGGTTGCCGCCGCACGCAACCTCGCCGCGATGGCTGAGGCCGGGATCTTCGGCAGCCACCCTGTCGACTGGTGGGGCATGGCTGAACCCACCACCATGGAGCGGGTCACCGACCGGCGCGGAGGGGTCTCCTTGAGCCCCTCCAAGCTGGACAATATCGATAACTGCGCGCTCAAAACCTTCTTCGACGACAACCGCGGGGCGCAGGAGGAAACCAACCCCATGCGGGTGGGTACCGTCGTCCACGCCATCGCCCAGGCCATCGTCCAACAAGACCTCAGCCTGGAAGACGCCCAATACGCCGCGCGCACCGCACTGAAATGGGCCGTTGTGGGACCAGCATTCGAAGTCAACGCAGCACTCGAACGCTGGGAGCAGGGCATCGCGAACCTCCACAGCTGGATTACGGAGACGTGCACACAAACCGAGGGGACGGAATGGGAGGTCGAGCAGCAGCTCGACACCACCCTGGGAACCCTGCCCACTGGGGAGGAGGTCTTTCTCCGCGGCCGAATTGACCTCATGGCCACCGATGCGGACGGCCGGGTGGTTGTCTACGACTTCAAGACCGGGAAAACCCCCAAAACTGCGGCCGAAGCCCAGGCCAGCCGCCAGCTCGGCGCCTATCAATTCCTCGTGCATGTGAATCGCGGCAAGCAAGCATACGGTGCTCACCTGATCTATCCCGCCACCAGCGAAGGGAAGCTCAAGAAGTCCAGTCAGCCGGACTTCTCTCCCGAGCAGCTCGCCGAGACGAGGCAGAACCTGCTCGCCGCCGCCGAGCAAATCAGCGAGCCCGTACAGATAGCCACCCCAGGCGATGCACAGTGCAAGTACTGCAGCTACCACCTGATCTGCCCGGCCAAGGACGCCGGGAAAACCGTGGTGAGCTCATGAGCCCGCACCAGCCACGCTCCGAGAGCACACACAACGCCCAGCACCCGACCCCGCACAGCGCACAGCAGCGAAAGGCAGCAATGCAGGAACCAGCCGGCGGAATCATCAGCCCCGAGGAACTCGCCACCCGGTGGCTCAAACAACCCTACCCACCTACCCCGCAACAGTCGGCAGTCATCAGCGCGCCACCGCAGGGCAGCTACATCGTCGTCGCTGGTGCCGGCGCCGGCAAGACCGAAACGATGGCCGCGCGCGTGGTCTGGCTCGTCGCCAACGGCTACGTCCTGCCCGAACACGTCCTGGGCCTGACCTTCACCCGCAAGGCCGCCAACGAGCTTGGCCAGCGTATCCGCGGCCGGCTGGAAACGCTGGCCCGCAGCGGCTTCCGCGAGCAGCTGCCAGCCGACGACCCGCGCCACGAAGCGCTGCGCAACATCTCGCCCGCGGTCTCCACCTACGACTCCTACGCCGGCAACATCGTCGGGGAGTACGGGTTGCTTGCCCCCGTGGAACCCAGCGGGCGGATCATCAGCGACGCGGAAAAATGGATGATCACCCGTCAGCTGCTCCTTGATCACGACCGCGAGATGCAAACCTCACGCTCGATGGTCACCGTGATCGATTTCATCCACAGGCTCTCCGATGAGATGGATAACCACCTCGCAGAACTTAAGGACGTCCGTGGCGAAACCGAAGCGCTGATCGATACCATCCAGCAGGTCGAACACGGCGTGGGCAAGCCGCTTTCCAAGGACGCCTACAAGCTCCGCGACGCCAACCAGGAGCGCCTCGACCTGCTGCCCCGGGTTAAGAAGTACTGGGAACGCCTCCAGGAACTCGATGTGCGCACCTTCGGCCAGCAAATGACCCTCGCCGCCAAGCTCGCCTCCGAGCATGCGATCGTCGGCCAGTCCCAGCGCGAACGCTTCCGCGTGGTCATGTTGGACGAGTACCAGGACACCTCGCACGCTCAGCGCGTGCTGCTGCGCTCCCTTTTCGGGGATGGGCAGGACGACGAACTCGCCGTCACCGCCGTGGGCGACCCCATGCAGGCGATCTATGGCTTCCGCGGGGCGACCTCCTCCAACCTCGGGAACTTCGAAACCGACTTCCCTTTCCGCGGGGAACCCGCCCAAAAGCTCGAGCTAACCACCTCTTGGCGTAACCCTGCCTCCGTGTTGGAACTCGCAAACGTCGTCTCCTCCCGCACTCTGGGTGAGAACCGCACCGTCTCCGAGCTGAAGCCCCGCGCGGGAGCCGAGGATGGAGAAATCCAGGTGGCCTTCTTCGACGAAGAGGACCAGGAACTCGAATGGCTCACCGACCAGCTGCAACAGCGCTGGGAGAGCTTCAAGAAGCGCAAGGAGGCCGCCGCCGTATCGGGGGAGAAGGTTGACCCCTTCAGTGCGGCCGTGCTCGTGCGGAAGAACAAAGAAGCCTTACCGATCTTCGAGCTCCTGCGCGCCAAGGGCGTGCCGGTGGAACTCACTGGTGGGGCGGGGTTGCTGGACATCCCCGAGGTCGCGGATGTCTACGCCACCCTGCGCGCCCTCGTCGACCCGGAGGATGACCCCGCGATGCTCCGCTTGCTCACCGGCCCGCGCTTCAACCTCGGGGCTCGGGACCTGCAGATCCTCGCCCGCCGCGCTCAGCAGCTCCAGCGCCGCGCCAAGGGGGACACCGACCCAGGAGAGGTCAATCAGGACACGACCAGCGCCGGGGGAGAGGACCCGTGGATCCACAATCCCGCCTACGAGGAGCTGAAGAGCCTCGAATCCCCGCTACGTGAGCAACTCCTCGAAGCGATCCCCAACCCCGCGGACGCCACCGTTGGTTTGGCCGACGCCATCGCGGACTTCGCGGATGCCGAAGAGCAAGGGATGAGCCCGCGGGGTGCGCGAGCCATCGCCGAACTCTCCCGCGAGCTCGGCCACCTGCGCCGCAACTGCCTCACCAAGCCACTGCCGGACCTCATCGCGGACATCGAGGACATGATCGGCATCCGCACCGAGGTGCTCACCCGCTGGCACCGCAACCCGGATGACTCGATCGGCACCAGCCACCTCGACGAGTTCGCGGACATCGTCCAGAGCTTCTCCCAGCTCGGTGGCTCCAACGCGTCGATCCTGGTGGATTACCTGCGCGCTGCCCACGAGCACGACTCCGGCCTGGAACCCGGCGAGGTCGAGGCGAAAACCGATACCGTCCAGATCCTCACCGTCCACCGCTCCAAGGGGCTGGAGTGGGACATCGTTGCCGTACCTTATGCGCACCGCAAGAACTTCTTCGACGCCGAAACCCCAGGCGTCAGGCTTGAAGAATGGCTTCATAAGGCCGAGCGCATCCCCTCCAGTCTGCGCGGCGACGCTGAGAACGAAGGCCAACCGGGCGGCTACCCGCTCTATGACGCTAGCCACGCCGAGAAGAGCGCGGACCTCACCAAGGCTGCTGATGCTTTCAAAGTTCAGCTGCAAGCCAAGGAGGCCCAGGAGAGCGAGAGGCTGTTCTACGTGGGAATCACCCGCACCGAACGTGTGCTGCTGGTGAGTGGCTCCGCGTATAGTTCCGGCGTTACCGCCGTGGACCCCTCGCTGAACCTGGTGCTGCTGCGCAACCGCATCACCGATTCCCGTGCGCCCCTGGCAGGGGCGAGTGTGCACACCTGGTCCGACCTGGGGCGCAAGCCAAGTAAGTCAGATGCCGCGAGGGTGGAGAAGGGCAACGCCACCGAGATCGACCACTACTTCTATCCCACGCCAGAGCAGCTCATCGCGCGCGAGGACTATGCGCTTGAGCGTCGCCGTGCCGAAGCCGACGGCGAGCAGGCCAGCTGGCCGCAGCCCGCGCCACTGGCCAGCAGACCTGGTGCTGCCGACGGAGCGGGCATGGTCATTGACGCGATCGGCGCGGCAACCACCGGTGACTCCGCCACTGAATCTGCCGCCAGCCAGGACATGCTGACCCGCCAATGGGACGAGGAAACCCGCCTGCTGATCCAAGAGCACCAGCAGCGCACCCTCACCGCCGTGGAGGTCCCACTCGACCCGATGCTCACCGCAACCCAAGCGGTCGCGATGAACCAGGACCCGGAACAGTTCGCACGGCGGCGTCGTCGCCCCATCCCGATGCAGCCCCAGCCCTACGCCAAGCGCGGAACGGCCTTCCACAACTGGGTGGAGCAGCACTACAACCAAGCCATGCTCTTCGACGAGGACGAAATGCCCGGCGCCTCCGACGCCACCCTCCAGGACCCGCAGCTCGAGGAATTGAAAAACAAGTTCCTTGGCTCCGAGTGGGCGCAGCGCACCCCGGAGTCGGTTGAGGGCTCCTACCTGGTTAACATCGGCGGATTCGTCTTCAACGGCCGGATGGATGCCGTCTTCCACGAAGGCGAGGACCCCGCCGCGGGATGGCTCGTCGTCGACTGGAAGACTGGGCAGATGCCGACCGGCCGGGATATGAAGAATGCCGAGCTCCAGCTGGCCGCCTACCGGCTGGCCTGGGCGAAAATCCTGAGCCGCCAGCTGGGTGTGGAGGTGCCGGTGGATAACGTGCGCACCGCGTTCTTCTATGTGCGCACCCAGCACACCCACTACGTGCAAGACTTGCCGAACGAAGAAGAACTCATTGCCCGGCTAGGCTTGAACAAGTCCTAAGCCCTAGGATTTGATGGTTCACGACAACCCGCCCCGAGCCTCGGGGCAGGGGCGGGCCGACCCACGGGCCGGGCGTCCAGTAACTGCTGGGGCAGGGCACGAACCCACCCCACGAAACCCATCTGAGGATAGGAAGTCATGCGGTTTAGAATGCGGGAACGCTTCCAGACGGAAGGCGAACTTGACGGTCTCCCGCCGCACGCGCTGCTCAACATCCTCCGCCTGCCGGAGGAGGAATACCGCAGCCCCTGGCGGCTCATCGGCCGCCGCATGCTCTACGCCCTCGGCCTCATCCTCGGGGTGGCGCTGCTGACCTACCGGGGCAGGGCGGGATACACCGGCATCGAAACCTTCATCGACGCGGTGTACTACTCAACGATCACCCTGTCGACCACCGGATACGGCGACGTCACCCCGGTCAGCCAGCAGGAACGCCTCATCACGGCCCTGATCGTCACCCCCTTAAGAATCGTCTTCCTCGCCCTGCTGGTCGGCACGACGCTGACCGTGCTGACGAAGGAATCCCGCCAAACCTTCATGATCCGCCGCTGGAGGAAAAGAATGCGCAACCACACCATCGTCATCGGCTACGGCACGAAGGGCCGGTCTGCCGTGGCAGCCCTCCTCGCCGACGGCGTCTCCCCATCCCAGATCGTGGTCGTGGACCTCGACCGGGAAGCACTCGACCTCGCCAACGCCCAGGGTCTGGTCACCGTCCACGGCTCGGCGACCCGCTCCGACGTGCTGAAACTCGCCGGTGTGAACCGCGCCCGGGCCGTCGTCGTCGCCCCGAACCAGGACGACACCGCCGTGCTGGTCACCCTCTCTGTCCGAGAGATCGCGCCTTCGGCCACCATCATCGCCAGCGTGCGTGAATCCGATAACTCCCACTTGCTGCGCCAGTCCGGCGCGGACTCCGTGGTGGTGTCAAGTGAGACCGCCGGCCGCCTCATGGGTCTGGCGACCGTCACCCCATCCGTGACTGAAATGATGGAGGACCTGCTCTCCCCGGACGAGGGCTTCTCCATCGCCGAACGCCCCGCCAAGGAAGAAGAGGTCGGCGGCAACCCGCGCGTGCTGGAGGACATCGTGCTTGGCATCGTCCGCTCCGGCGCGCTGTACCGCATCGACTCCGCCGAAGCCGAGACCGTCGAACCGGGAGACCGCATCCTCTACGTCCGCGGCATGGGCAACCTCGAGGAGGGAGAGTAATTGGAGACCAGGGACCACCTGGATCCGGAACAACTACGCGCAGCAACCGCCCCCCGCGGGCCGGTCGCGATCATCGCGGGAGCGGGCACCGGCAAGACCCGCACCATCACCCACCGCATCGCCCACCTCGTGGATGGCGGCTTCGTCAACCCCGACCAGGTGCTGGCCGTGACCTTCACTTCCCGGGCTGCCTCCGAGATGCGGGAACGCCTCGCGATGATGAACGTCGCGCGCGTCCAAGCCCGCACCTTCCACGCCTCCGCCATGCGCCAGCTCGGATACTTCTGGCCGAAATACGCCGGCGACCTGCCGTGGAAGCTCGTGGACTCCAAGTTCCCGCTCATGTCCCGTGCCGCCCGAGGTGCGGGCCTGGATCCCACCACTACGCTGCTCAAGGACCTGATCGGCGAGGTGGAGTGGTGCAAATCCTCCCTCGTCGTCGCGGAGGACTACCCGAAGGTCATGGTGCCGGAGCGCCGCGACTGCCCCGTGAGCCCCGAGCAGTTCATCAAGGTGTTTAAGAACTACGAGCAGCTCAAGGCCACGCCCGAGGGCATGCTGCTGGACTTCGACGACCTGTTGCTGAATATGGCCGCCGCCATCGAGTCCAACGTCGGTATCGCCGAGGAGTTCCGCTCCCAGTACCGCACCTTCGTGGTCGACGAGTATCAGGACGTCACCCCGCTGCAGCAACGCCTGCTTGATGCCTGGCTCGGCGAGCGCGACGACCTCACCGTCGTGGGCGACGCCAACCAGACCATTTACTCCTTCAACGGAGCCAGCCCCAGCTACCTGCTGGACTTCACCACGAAGTTCCCCGAGGCCACGACCGTGCGCCTACACCGGGACTACCGTTCCACTCCGCAGGTCGTGGAGCTAGCCAACGAGGTGATCGGCAAGGCCAAGGGCCGGGCCGCCGGGACCCGGCTGAAGCTGGAGGGCCAGCGCCCCGACGGCCCGGAGCCGGAGTTCGTGGAGTACCCCGATGAGGTCGCAGAGGCCAAGGGGGTGGCGGAGAAGATCGCCCAGCTGATCAAACAGGGCGTGCAGCCCGCCGAGATCGCGGTGCTGTACCGCATCAACGCCCAGGCCGGTGCCCTCGAGTACGCCCTGGAAGAGGCCGGGATTCCGTACCAGGTCAAGGGTGGAGAAGGGTTCTTCTCCCGCGCTGAGATTCGCCAGGGACTGGGGGCGCTGGCGAAGAGCGCGCGGAACTTCGGCGGCCAGCCAGGCGGCGGGCCAGGCGGCGGGCCGGATGCCGGACCCGGCGGACCCGGCAGCGCTGGCGGACAAGGCGGCGCTGGCGGACAAGCCAGCGCTACCGGCGCGGACAGCACAGGCCCGGAGACCCGGGAGGAGATCCTCAACGCCGCGAAGGCGGCACTCGCCCCGGTGGGACTCACCGCCACCGAGCCCAGCGGCGCGCAGGAACGCCAGCGTTGGCAGTCCCTCAACGCCCTGGTGGAGCTGATCGAGGAGATCCTCACCGCGAACCCGCAGATCAGCTACCTCGGGGTCATCGGCATGCTGCAGGAGCGGGTGCGTTCCAAGAATCCGCCGAAGGTGCAGGGCGTGACCCTGGTCAGCGTCCACATGGCCAAGGGCCTGGAGTGGGACGCCGTCTTCCTCGTCGGCCTCTACGAGGGCATGTTTCCGATCCACCACGCACTCAAGGGCGCAGGTGCCGCCGACGCGATCGAGGAGGAGCGCCGCCTGCTCTACGTCGGCGTGACCCGCGCCCGAGAGCACCTTCACCTCTCGTGGGCCCTCGCCCGGCAGGAGGGCGGCAAACAATCCCGCGTGCGCACCCGCTTCCTCGACGACCTGGTGCCGTGGGAGGACGAGGACGACGGCGAACTGGCCATCGATCTGGACCAGGCGCGACGTCGTCGGAAAACGGGCGCCCCGAAGAACGCCTGCGCCGTCTGTGGCACGCCCCTGTCCACTCCGGAGGCGAAGATCCTCGGCCGCTGCGGGCAGCACTCGCTGGAAACCGACCAGGTGGTCATCGGGGAGCTGCGGCAGTGGCGGCTGGAGACCGCGAAGTCCATGGGTGTTCCGGCGTACGTGGTGTTCACGGACGCCACGCTGCTCGCCATCGCGCAGCGGATGCCCGCCAGCCCCGAGGAGCTCATCCAGGTCCCGGGCGTGGGGCCGATGAAGATCGAGCAGTTCGGGGAGGACGTCCTCGCCATCACCGCGAACTACGCCACGGGATAATGGTGCCCGCGGGCTAGCTGGGTGGGCAGGGGAGGGGTGCTACGACCGGGATAGGGCTGCCGCGGCTGGTGGTGCAGGTGCGCTCCGAAGCCGGGAGCCGGGGCAGCAGAGCCTAGCGAGTCACATCCAGCCCGAGCCCAGCCTCTGCCATGCGGCACAGCACGCACTCCGGTTCGCGCCGCACCTCCTCGGGCTGGATCGCGAAACCGGTGGTGTCGAAGAACTGCCGCTGGGTGAGCAGTGGTGGGAGCGCGGCTGGGTCCGAGCCGGCATCGCGCCAGGGGATGATGTGCTCCCGGATGATCTGGGTGGTGATCTCCGCCAGCAGGCCGTGCTCCGCAGTGGTGTAGCTGACCGGCCGGGCAGTGGCCTGCGCACGGGTGCTGCGCCACAGTGCGTCGCGCTCCAGGTAGGCCTGGTCGATGCAGCTCAGGCAGGCGGTGCGCCCGGGGATAATCAGTGGGCCGAAGGTGAGGTACCCGTCGATCACCCCGGTGGGATAGTGGGGGATGAGCTTTTCGTGCAGCCAGAACTGCACATCCGGTGGCGGGAAGAGCCCGCCCGGCAGGATCAGGACGTCCTTGCGGGCCGTACGCCCCTGGCTGGTGGTGACCTGCCCGGACCGTGCCTCGCTGGTGGTGCGTGGCGCCTCCAACCAGTCCACCTTCACACCGTGGGTGAAGAGGGCATCGGCGAGGGCCAGGGAGGGCTTGCCGAAGCGCAGCAGCGGGATAGCCTGATCCTCAGCGGCGACCAGTACCCCGGCCCGGGCCAGCTCCTCGGCGATGGAACCCGCCTCAACAGACGTGAAGCCGCAGTAGCCCAGGGTGGCGGCGAGATCCTCGGCGGTCATGCCCGCGCGAGCCTGCATCATCACCTGCAACACCTGGCCGGGATCCACGGCGGCCGGCACCGGGAGGATCACTGCGTTGCCGGGGTGGATACCGAACTGGATGCTGCGGTCTGGCCGCAGCAGCACCGCCGTGCCCGGGCGGAGCACCATCCGGGCAGGCGGACCGGAGCTGGCTGTGGCATTCGCGGTTCGCGAGCCCTGCGGCCTGGCTTTTTCGGCGGTTGCGTGCACCATGATTCCCCCTCGGATCTGCAGCTCCCCTGAGGCGCGGCCCGATCCGCGCCCGGGCGGCCCCCGCCGCCCGCGTGCTGTGTCTGCGCAGAATTCTAGCCACGCGGGCACCGGGGCGTGGGCAAAGTGCGAAACCGCGAAGGATTAGCGACAAGCGCGGCGGCTAACATGTGCTTCCATGACCAGAGCCCAGCCCACCGCCACGCAACGCAAGGCCCAGCAGGCCGCCGCGCGGCTCAGCACCCCGGCCCGCCCGGTGGAGGTGCGGCTCTCGGCGCGGCGGAAGAAGACCATCACCGCCCGCTGGGAAGGGCAAACAATCGTGATGCTGGCTCCGGCCGCGATGGGCCTGGAGCGGCTGGTGGCCGCGGGGGAGGGGCTCATCGCCCGGCTAGAAAAGAAAGCCACCCGCGCCACGAACCACAAGCGCAGCGACGAGCAACTCCAGGCCCTGGCCGAGGCCCTGAATGACAAATACTTAGGCGGCCAGGCGGAATGGACGTCCATCACCTGGGTGGAGAACATGACCACCCGTTGGGGCAGCTGCACCCCCAGCACCGGGCGCATCCGCATCTCCCACCGGCTTAAACAGGTGCCGGATTACGTCCTGAACTCCGTGATCATCCACGAACTCGTGCACACGTGGATCCCCAACCACGGTGCGGACTTCTGGCACTGGGCTAGCCGCGCGCCACAGCTCGAGCGGGCCCGCGGCTACCTTGAGGCCTATCAGCGCTGGGGCTGCCCGGGCGACGGCCCGGAACCGCAGCCTTAATCGTCCTCGTCGTCCTCAGACTCCGAGCCCTTATCCGGCTTATCGTCCTGCTCTGGGCGGCGGCGGTTGGTGCGCTCCTCGCGCGGCCCGCCCTGGCGGTTCAGCTCCGCCTCCAGCTTCTCGATCTCGCTGATCGGGTCGAAGTCCTCGTCCTCGCCGTCGAAGGCCACCTTGCCGATGAATCCAGCCGGGTTGTCCAGGTCTTTGGCCAGCGGCAGCAGGTCCGGGTGATCCCAGATTCCGTCGCGCTTCTCCGCGCCCACGGCCTCGTCCAGCTTGTGCCACAGACCAGCGGCATCGTTGGCGCGCGGCGCGAGCAGGGAAATGCCCACGGTCTTGCTCAGCGCCTCCATCTCCGGGGACTCGGTGTTGCGGTAAGAGGACCACGCCGCGGTGAGGATCGACGCATTCGGCATCCGGTCCGCCAGCGCCTGGCCGACCACGTAGTCCACCCAGCCCTCCACGAGGCTCAGGCTAGTCTCCAGCCGCTCGCGGGCGTGCGCGTTCGCGGACACGACCTTGGGGGAGAGGTCCTGGCCCTGCATCTGAGCCATCATTTCCTGCATCTTTGCGGGATCATTCATGGACTCCGGGTTGAACTCCCGCATCGCCTCCTCCATCGCGGAGGTATCCAGCGCCAGCCCGCGGGCGAACTCCTCAACATCCAGGATGAGGCGCTCGGCCAGCCACGGGACGTGCTTGAACAGGCGGTGGTGTGCGGCCTCGCGGGTCGCCAGGTAGATCAGCGCCTCCCGCTTATCCGTGCCCAGCTTCTCGGCCATGGACTCCAGTTGTGCGGTCGCCACAGCCGCCACGTTGCCGCTTGCCAGTGGCATACCCCACTGCGTGGAGTGGCTGACACCCGTCGCCAGCTCGCCGAGTGTGTGGCCCAACTGCATGGAGAAGTTCATCGCGTTGACCTGGCGCATGATGCCGGCCAACCGGCCCATCTGATCCCGCATCTCCTCCGGGATCTCGCCCATCGCGGCCTCGCCGAGCTTCTCCGCCAGCGGGGTGAAGATCCGCTTCCACGTCTCGAGCGTTTCCTCCAGCCACTGCTCCGGGCCGAAGGCGACGGAGCCGGTCGCGCCCGCAGGCAGCGTGGTCGCCCCGTCCAGCCACAGCTCCGCGAGTCGCACGGATTCCGCCACGGCCTGGGAATCCGACTGGCTCGGCGTGCTGGACCCCGATCCGCGCTGGGGGCCAGCGCCGAAGCCGAAGAACAAACCGCCGAACGGGTGCTGCCCACCCTCGCTGGCCTGCTGCTTGCTGCGGATGTGCTGGCGAGCGGTGCGCTCCACCATCGAATAGTTCACAGCATCATCTGCGCCCGTGCTGTTCAGATCCGCGCCGAAGCCGCTAAACATCGAGCCGAACTGGTTCAGCAGGTCGCCGAGATTCCCGCCGCCGAAGCCACCGCCGAAGGGATTCGACTGCTCAGAACCACCCGAGCCCGGGCTGCCGAAGAGGAATTCGAAAGGATTATTGCCTCGACCGTCGCCCTGGCCGCCACGGCCGTCGCCACCGTTCTGACCATCCTTGTGGTCATCATCGTCGCGGCCGTTGTCGTCGCCGTTGCCACCGTTGTTATTGGGGTGCATGCCGAAGCCGAAATTACTCATGCCAACAACCTTACTGATCGCAGCGGACAGCGCCCCACCAAAAACCGCCCGTTCCGTGTGCTGTGAGCGAACGGTCCCGCCATCGCTTCCCGTCACCCTTTCCATATTGAGGACGTCACCCCGCACCCACCGCCCGGCCTCGCCTCAACCCAGCAGTCCCCACGAGCAGGTAGGGTATGAACGATGAAAATCTGGAACCGTCGCAACCGAACGATCGCGCTGGGCGCCGCCCCGGTCGTCGTCTTGGTGACCCTGCTTGGCCTGCCGAGCATCCCGGGCACCGATATCGACCTGACGGTTCCCTACGCGGCAGAGGGCAAGGGGCCGACCTTCAACACCCTCGGCGAGGAGGGCGGCAAGCAGGTCGTCGAGATCACCGGTGCGGAGACCAATAAACCCGCCGGTCACCTCAACATGACCACCGTCTCCGTGCACACCAAGCTCACGCTCGGCCAGGCGCTCGCCCGGTGGCTGACCACCGACGACACCCTCGTGCCGATCGGGCAGATCTTCCCCGCGAATAAGTCTCCCGAGGAAGTCCAGCAGCAGAACCAGGCGGCTTTTGCTGCCTCGGAATCCAACGCCACCACCGCGGCGATGAACTATCTCAACAAGCCGCTGGAAACCGCCGTCATCGACGTCCTGGACGACGCGCCGGCAGCCGGAAAGATCAAGGTCAACGACGTCATCCGCGAGGTTGGCGGCCGAACCATCACCACCCCCGACGAGCTCGCACGGGTGGTCGGCGAGCACTCACCGGGCGACGAGATCGACGTCCTGGTCGACCGGCAGGGCAAGGAGGAGACGGTGACCGTCACGCTCGGCGAGCCACCGAAGCATCTCCAGCGGGCCGAGCAGGGCTCCGCCTTCCTGGGCGTGACTTCTGTATCCCAGCCCGCGGGTGAGATCCGCGTGCGCTATAACCTGCAGGACGTCGGCGGCCCTTCCGCGGGACTGATGTTCTCCCTCGCCGTCGTGGACAAGCTCACCCCGCAAGATCTGACGGGTGGCGCGTTCGTCGCGGGTACCGGCTCCATCGATGCTGCCGGCCAGGTCGGCGCCATCGGCGGGATCACCCACAAGATCCGCGCGGCCGCGGACGCCGGGGCCGAATACTTCCTGGTGCCCGCCGGTAACTGCGCCGAGGCGCTCACGGTGGAGGACGCCGGGCCGAAGCTGGTGAAGGTCGACTCCCTCGAGGACGCGGTCAAGGACCTGGAGGGCATCCGCTCCGGCGGCGACTTCGACACCTGCAGCTAGGGCGCAGCGAGGCCCTAGCGAGGCCCTAGTCCACGAAGGTGGCGCGCAGCGCGGCGATCACGCCCGGCGCAATATCCTCCCCGCCCCGCAGCTCCACGCGGTCCTGGCCGAAGGGATCGGCCGCGAGCTCCTCCTCGGTCGGGCGCAGCTGCAGCAAGGTGCGCTCGGAACCATCGCCCGCCGCCGCGGCGCCGTCCCGGGCACCCGCGTCCAAGATGCCGCTGAACAGTCGTGCCTGCTGCGGGGCTGCGTCCTCGCCTAGGGAGGAGTCCACGAAGGAGATCTCCTGGGCCAGGATCGCGCCCACCACCTGCGCAGGCCAGCGGATGGAGGCGACGAACTCGCCCAGCTCCTCCGAGCCGGGGCGGATGTGCTCCGGCAGGTCGTCCTGCACGATCAGGGAGAGCGGGTTGCGGTCCTCGGTGAGTTCCAGGGCGTCGGCGACCAGCTCCGTCGGAACGAGGGCGAACAGGGTGGCGGGGCGATCCCAGCCCTCGGCCTGGATGAAGTCCACGGCCTCCATGAGGGCGGCGTTCAAGATGCGGTCATCGTTGAGGTTCATGGCCGCGAGTTTAGCCCGCCGCCCCATATGTGGCGGCAGCCAGCATCGCTAGGGGCAAAAACTCATTTCGCGAGGGAAGTTTTACTACGTATCCTGGACTGTTAGATCTGATTCTGCGTAGGAAGTAGTGAACCCTTGAGTATGTCGGCACAGCCTCCATCTGGCGCCTCATCTGCAAATTTCACGCCCTCGCGCCGTTCCAAGATTATCGCCGGCCTGGTCATGGCGCTGGGCGTGGCGTTCTTCTTGGTGCCCATCGTGGTTGGTGCGTACACGGACTGGCAGTGGTTCCGTGACCTGGAATATCAGGGCGTATTCTTCAGCGTCATCGTGACCCGCGTGATTCTATTCCTGATCTTCGGTCTGGTTGCGGGGGCGATCGTCTGGCTCGCGGCCTTCGCCGCCTACCGCAAGGGGCCGACCAGCCTGGAGTCGCTCGGCTCGGCCTCGCCATTGGCCGCGAACCGACCGACGATCCGGCAGACCGTCCGACCGATGTTGGTGTGGCTGCCGATCCTGGCGGGCATCGTCGTCGGCTTGGTCTCGCAGGGCAACTGGCGCCGCGCGATGCTGTTCTGGAACTCCTCTTCCTTCGGGGTGGAGGACCCGCAGTTCGGCAAGGACTTAAGCTTCTACGCGTTCAACCTGCCGATGCTGAACCTCATCCTGGGGATGCTCAGCTTCATCATCATCATCGCCTTCTTCGTCAACGGCATTGGCCACTACCTGCTGGGCTCCATCACCACCGGTAACCCGCGGGTGGGGGAGAAGGCCAAGGTCGCCCCGGTGGCCCGCCGCCAGCTGGCGATCATCGCGGGTATCTGGATGATCGTGAAGGCTGTGGGCTACTGGTTCGACCGCTACGACCTGCTCAACCGCCAGCACGACACCTTCACCGGTGGCTCCTACACGGACATCAACGCCGTGCTGCCCGCGAAGATCGTCCTGCTCGTGGTCGCGATCTTCGTCGCCGCCCTGTTCTTCCTCACGATCGTGATGAAGGACCTGCGCATCCCGGCGCTCGCCGTGGCCCTGATGCTGCTGACCTCCCTGGTCGCCGGCGTAGCCTGGCCAGCAATCCTGGAGCAGTTCTCCGTCGCGCCGAACCGCGCGGAGAAGGAGCGCGAGTACATCGCCCGCAACATCGACGCCACCCGCCACGCCTACGGACTCGGGGACGATAACGTCACCTACGAGCGGAACTGGGGCACCAAGCAGGGCGGCAAGAAGGCGGAGCGCTCCATCGCCCAGGACGACGTCACTCTCTCCAACATCCGTCTTCTCGACCCGCAGGTTCTGTCCCCGACGTTCACCCAGCAACAGCAGCTGCGTAACTTCTACGGCTTCTCCGATGAGCTCGCCGTGGACCGCTACGAGGTTGATGGCAAGATGCGCGACTTTGTCGTCGCCGCTCGTGAGCTGAACCCGAACACCCTGGAAGGTAACCAGCAGGACTGGATTAACCGCCACACCGTCTACACCCACGGCAACGGCTTCATCGCCGCCCCGGCCCGCAAGGTCGACGAGGTGGCCCGCGACGTCGGTTCCGCCCGCGGTGGCTACCCGGTCTACACCGTCGCCGACCTGCAGTCCCTGGAGCGGGGTCGCCAGGGTGGCGAGCTGGAGCTGGATCTGAAGCAGCCGCGTATCTACTTCGGCCCGCTGATCGCCTCCAACCCGACGCCGAACTCGGACTACGCCATCGTCGGCCGTACCGGTGGCAACCCGCTGGAGTACGACACCGAGGACAGCAACTACACCTACACCGGTAAGGGCGGGGTGGACGTCAATAATCCATTCAACCGCCTGATGTACGCCGCCCACTTCGAGTCGATGAACCTGCTGCTCACCGACCGCATCGGCGAGGACTCCCGCATCCTGTACAACCGCGACCCCCGCGAGCGCGTGCACAAGGTTGCACCGTGGCTGACCACCGACTCGAAGACCTACCCGACCGTCATCGACGGCCGCATCAAGTGGGTCGTCGACGGCTACACCACCCTGACGGATCTGCCCTACTCCGAGCGCACCAGCCTGACGGAGACCACGACGGACACCACCAACCCCGATGGTGTCCGCCGTGAGCAGCTGGTCACCGACAAGGTCAGCTACATCCGTAATTCCGTCAAGGCCACCGTCGACGCCTACGACGGCACCGTCGAGCTCTACGAGTTCGACGAGAAGGACCCGGTGCTGAAGGCCTGGCGTGGCGCTTTCCCGGACGTCGTGAAGCCGAAGTCCGAGATCAGCGACGAGCTGATGGCGCACATGCGCTACCCAGGTGACATGTTCAAGGTGCAGCGCGAGCTCATCGCCCGCTACCACGTCAGTGACCCGGGCGTGTTCTTCCAGAACGACGCCTTCTGGTCTGTGCCTTCCGACCCGACCGCCAAGGAGAACAAGGGTGAGCTGGCGCAGCCGCCGTACTACGTGGTCGCCGCCGACCCGGAGACGGGCAAGCCGAGCTTCCAGCTGATCACCCCGTTCCGTGGTCTGCGTCGTGAGTTCCTGGCTGCGCACATGACCGTCTCCTCCGACCCGGAGAGCTACGGCAAGATCCACGTGCGCGTGCTGCCGACCCAGACGCAGACCCAGGGTCCGAAGCAGGCACAGGACACGATGATGTCCTCCGACGAGGTCGCCCGTGAGCGCACCCTGCTTGAGGGCACCAACGACGTCATCAACGGCAACCTGCTGACCCTGCCGGTGGGCGACGGCCAGGTGCTCTACGTGGAGCCGGTGTACTCCAAGCGTAAGGACCAGGAGTCCGCGTTCCCGAAGCTGCTGCGCGTCCTGGTGTCCTACAACGGTCAGGTCGGTTACGCGCCGACGATCGCCGAGGCCCTGGAGCAGGTGGGCATCGACCCGGCTGCCGCCACGGACCTGGAGGAGGTCGACGGTAGCGTCGTGGATCCAAGCAAGGGCGACAAGAAGGACGAAGGCGAGTCCGGTAAGGACGAGGACAAGGGCCAGGAGCAGGGCTCCGGGGCGGCTGGTCAGCTGCCACAGGGCGACGCTGCCGCCAAGGTCCGGGATGCGATGGACAAGGTCAACCGCACCCGCCAGTCCGGCTCCTTCGAGGAATTCGGTAAGGCGCTCGACGAGCTGGATAAGGCCGTCCGCGAGCTGCAGTCCCAGCAGTAGGGGCAGGCTGGGTGACCGGATGGCGACCCAGTAGCTAGCCCGCTGATCGCCCGTTGGTCGCAGCGCTCGATGGAAGAGTGCAGGCCAGCGGGCGATTTTGCTTTTGTATGGAGCCTTGTTAGGCTAGTCGATGTTGCAGACAGAGGTCAGCCAAGGAATTGGTTGAGTCTGTACTCGCAAGCGTCGCGGGGTGGAGCAGCTCGGTAGCTCGCTGGGCTCATAACCCAGAGGTCGTAGGTTCGAATCCTGCCCCCGCTACTAAGAGCAAGGCCCCTACCAGTGGAAACGCTGGTAGGGGCCTTCTTCATTTTGTGCTGAAATCGCCATTTGGTGCACTAGATGGTGCACTAGGCTCAAAATCCTGCACCATGTACGTTGGTGACACTTCAACAGTTTTGGCGGCGTTAAGCGATGGTGCGATTTAATACTGACAGGTAACAGACACTGCATCATGGATAAACGACAATTAGCATCGCGCATCTGGGAATCTGCGAACACCATGCGCTCCAAGATCGAGGCGCAGGAATACAAGGACTACATTCTCGGCTTCATCTTCTATAAGTTCCTCTCTGATCAGGTCGAGCAACTCATGTACGCCAACGACGTCGAACCTGACGAGCTTGCTGAGGTGCTCGTCGAAGACGACCCCGAAACAGTGGAGTTCGTACAGCACCGGCTGGGCTACTTCATCTCGTATAACAACCTTCACTCGACGTGGCGTGCTGCCGGTAGTGACTTCAACGTTGCTGATGTGCGTGATGCACTCGCTGCTTTTGAACGCCTCATCCTGCCGAGCCGCAGCCACGTGTTCAAAGACATCTTCCGCACTCTAGAAACAGGGCTGTCGAAGCTGGGTAGTAGTGCTGTCTCGCAGACCAAGGCGATTAAGGATCTGCTGGACCTTATCAACGACATCCCCACTGATGGTGCCCAAGGCTACGACGTGCTCGGGTTTATCTACGAGTACTTGATCTCGAAGTTTGCGGCTAACTCCGGCAAAAAGGCCGGCGAATTCTACACTCCGCACGAGGTCTCTGAGGTGATGAGCCGAATTGTTGCAGCGCACACCCAAGGCCGTGAGACCCTGACCATTTACGACCCGACCTCTGGTTCTGGCTCGCTGCTGCTGAATATCGGCCAGGCCGTTGCACGTCATATGGGTGATCCAGATGCAATCAAGTACTACGCCCAAGAACTCAAAGACAATACCTTCAACCTCACGCGTATGAACTTGGTTATGCGGGGTGTTAAGACGGACAACATTGTCGCTCGTAACGGAGACAGCCTGAAACACGACTGGCCGATGTTTGACGAGGCTGACCCGAAAAACACCTATGACCCGCTGTTTGTCGATGCTGTTGTATCGAACCCTCCTTATTCGCAGAAGTGGGAGCCAGAGGGCATGGACACCGATCCGCGCTTTACGCAGTATGGTCTGGCGCCACAGAATAAGGCTGATTACGCCTTCTTGCTGCACGAACTTTTCCACGTCAAGCCAGACGGCATTATGACCATTGTCCTGCCGCACGGTGTGCTCTTCCGTGGTGGGGCAGAAGAGACGATCCGTACGCGCCTTATCGAGGCCAATAACATCGACACCATCATTGGCCTGCCGAGTTCGATCTTCTACGGCACAGGTATTCCGACCATCATCATGGTGCTCAAGAAGCAGCGCAGTCACGATGACGTGCTGTTCATTGACGCATCCCAGGGCTTTATTAAAGACGGCAAGAACAACCTTCTGCGCGCGCGTGACATCGAGCGCATCGTTGATACTGTTTATGAGCGCCGAGACGTAGAGCACTTCGCACGTGTTGTGTCTCGCGATGAGATTCGCGACAACGACTACAACTTGAATATTCCGCGCTACGTTTCTGCAACACTGCCGCCGGAGTCCGTGGACTTCTTTGCCACCATCAATGGCGGTATTCCCGTTAGCGAGATCGACGCTCTCGCTGAGTACTGGGACGTGCTGCCGGGCCTCCGTGAGGCGTTATTCGATGAGAATAACAACGGTTACGCAACTATCCGCACTGACGATATTCGCAACACTGTCTTAGGGCACACTGCTGCCGGAGCACTGGCAGACACATTGAACGAGACACTCGATGGGTTTGCTGAGTCCTTGGGAACAGACCTCATTGACAACGCGATGTCTGTTCCAGTCAACACTGCAGAGGATGGGATCAAGGCTGATCTGTTTGCGCGTCTGGCCCCGGTGCCGCTGGTCAATGAGTATCAGGGCTACCAGCTGCTACATGAGAAGTGGCTTGTCATTGCCAATGATCTAACGATCCTGCAGACCGAGGGCTGGGATGCAATGCGTGTCATTGACCCTGTGATGGAGTGGAAGACGAAGAACAAGAAGAAGGAAGAAGTCCAAACTGGCTGGGAAGGCCGTGTAGCCCCGTTTGCCATTGTTCGCAGTCTGTATTTGCCCGAACTAGCCGAGAAGGTAGCTTCACTTTCTGACGAAGCGGAAGACATCAAAGCCCAGCTCAATGGCATTATCGAAGGCTTGAGTGAAGAAGACAAGCTTGATGTGGATGAAGCGCTCAATGTCAAGGGTGATGCTTTCACTAAGTCAGGTCTAGAGGTCGTTATAGCGACCTTGTCTAAGAGCATCCAATGGCCTGATGGAAGCATGGGAGCTGTGTTGCTTCGTGCCTTAGAGCTCATGAATCGTCAAACGGTCGTGAAGAAGAAGATTAAAGAGTCAAACTCGCAACCTGATGCTCTGAACGAACTTCGAGATGAAGCTAAGACCATTAAGAACGGGCTACGTTCACTGGTGGACGATCTCAGCGATGAGGACAAGCGTAAGCACGCAGGCCTGCTTAACGCGAAGGGAGATAGCTTCCTCAAGGGTGGTCTTGAAAAAACGGTCAATACTTTACCCATGGGGATGCAATGGCCTGAAGGGAGTATTGAGTCCGTAGTGCTGGAAGCATACGAACTCGTTAACCGTCAGTCAGTAGTTAAAGCGCAGTTGAAGGAAGCCTCTGAAGAATTGGAATCTGAAACTCGCGCGGTCCTTGAGAGCTTGACTCCAGAACAGATTGATAAAGTTCTTAACACTAAGTGGATCAAGGCTTTAGAGAGTGAACTAGAGCTTTTGCCCGAGTATGCGCTGGTCAAATTTGTAAGCAAGGTGCAGCGCTTGCAGGATAAGTACGCCACGCCACTGACTGAGCTAGATGCGAATATCGCTACCACTGAACGTAGCTTGCTTGCATCGCTGGACCAGCTCACTGGCTTGAATGCGGATATGCAGGCTGTCGCAGCCCTGAAGCAGATGCTGGGCGGTGGTCAGCGTGACTAAGTACAACACACCAGCGCTGCGGTTTGATGGGTTCGATGGTGAGTGGGGTGACACTACTCTGGAACAACTCTTTGAGTATGGGGGGTCTGGTGGGACGCCATCCAAATCACGTCCAGAATTCTATGGTGGGGATATTCCTTTTCTCGGGATTGCGGATATCAGAGATCGAGTGATCACGCACACGAACAAAACTATTACCGAGCTTGGGCTGAAAAATAGTGCTGCTTGGAAAATACCGGCAGGGGCGATCTCGCTCGCAATGTACGCCAGTGTAGGGCGAGTAGGAATTGCGGGAATGGAGCTCACGACTAGCCAGGCGTTCTACAACATGGTTTTTTCGAATGACGCGACTCGAAGTTTTGTGTACGCCCACCTTGCGAAAATGGAGTTGATGTCAGAGTGGGATGTGCATATTTCAACCGGAACCCAGCGGAATCTCAATGCTTTTAAGGTACGTACCCTCCCGATAAAAATTCCTTCCTCTTTTGAAGAACAACGCGCCATCGGTGTACTCTTCGCTGTTCTCGATGCCCTTATCGAGCAACACCGCGCCAAGCTCGCGAACCTACAGCAGACTAAGACTGCGCTCATGCAGCGCATGTTCCCGCGAGACGGCGCTGATGAGCCGGAGCTGCGGCTTGGTGTGTTCAGCGGGGTGTGGGAGTCTCGAACATTGAGCGAACTCACGGCTATCAATAATGGGCTGGACTATAAGCATCTCAACGAAGGTGATATCCCTGTTTATGGGACTGGCGGCTACATGTTGTCAGTAGACCGAGCCTTGTCCTACAAAACCGATGCAATTGGAATCGGACGCAAGGGAACAATCGATAAACCGTACATGCTTCGAGCGCCTTTTTGGACGGTTGACACGCTTTTCTACATAACAGCCCGCGAAGGAGCGAATCTTCAATTTCTCCTCGCACAGTTCCAGCGGATTGATTGGAAATCCAAGAACACGGCTACTGGCGTGCCGAGTCTCACCAGTGTAACTATCGGCCAGACCTCTGTCTCCATCCCTCCCACCCTCGAAGAACAGCGTGCTATCGGTGAGGTCTTCTCCAACCTTGATGCGCTTATCACAGCTGAGCACCGCTACATCACACAACTCACCCAAGCGAAGACTGCGCTGCTGCAGCGCATGTTCGTTTAAGGAGTGCCCACCATGACTACACCACTGACGTACACAGATGAGGCCCGCTTCGAAGACGACGTTGTCGCCATGCTGGGCCGCCACGGCTGGGATGAGGTGCTTGACCGCCCCACTGAGCGCCAGCTTATCGATAACTGGGCTGAGATCCTCTATAACAACAATCGTGACCAGGACCGGCTCGGCGATGTGCCGCTGACGTCGTCTGAGATGGACCAGATAATCGAGCAGATCACTGAGCTGCGCACGCCGTTGCGTCTGAATGAGTTCATTAACGGACGCAGCGTGGCCATTACCCGCGATGCACCCGAGGCACACAACCTCGGCAAAGAAGTCTCGCTCAAAATCTACGACCGCCGCGAGATCGCGGGTGGACAGTCCTGTTATCAGATCGCACGGCAGCCGAAGTTCTCCACTGCAGCTCACAAGCTCATGCCGGAGCGTAGGGGCGACCTCATGCTCTTGATCAACGGCATGCCGGTCATCCACCTGGAACTCAAGCGCTCTGGCGTGCCTGTCTCGCAGGCGACGAACCAAATCATCAAATACGCCCACGAGGGCGTCTTCACTGGCTTGTTTTCGCTGGTGCAGATCTTCGTTGGCATGACGCCGACAGAGACGCTCTACTTCGCCAATCCCGGTCCTGGGGGCAAGTTCAACCCGGATTTCTTCTTCAGCTGGGCTGACTTCAACAATGAGCCGATCAATGACTGGCCGACAGTTGTGACCTCTCTGCTGTCGATCCCGATGGCGCACCAGCTCATTGGCTTCTATACGGTGACAGACCGCGCAGCCGGCGTGCTCATGGTCATGCGTTCCTATCAGTACTTTGCTGCCCACCGCATCGCTGACCGAGTGGAAAGCCACGAGTGGGGTAGCGGTAACAGGGGTGGCTACATCTGGCACACCACCGGCTCTGGCAAGACCATCACCAGCTTCAAAACCGCGCAGCTGATCGCTGACTCCAAAAACGCCGACAAGGTTGTGTTCCTGCTTGACCGTGTGGAACTGGGCACGCAGTCGCTGGCAAACTACCGCAGCTATGGTGGCGACACCATCGACGTTGCAGACACCGCAAGCGCTGACGAGCTGCTTCGGCTGCTGACTAACGACACGTCTGTGCTGATCGTGACCTCGCTGCAGAAGTTCCACCACTTGCAGGCTGAAACGCTGCGTGAGCCGGTGCTAAAGAAGCTGCGTGACAAGCGCATCGTCTTCATCATCGACGAGGCACATCGCTCCACCTTCGGCGACATGCTGCTGAACATCAAGACCACGCTGCCGGACGCGCTGCTTTTTGGCTTTACAGGCACACCGATCCACGACGAGAATCAGAAAGTGCATTCCACTACTGCCACGATCTTCGGCGATGAGCTGCACCGCTATTCCATTGCCGATGGTATCCGTGACGGCAATGTGCTCGGCTTCGACCCTGAGATGGTCGAGACCTACCGCGCACATGACGTGCGCACGTCTGTCGCGCTCGAACAGGCCAAGGCTGTCGATGAGCAGGAGGCCTTCCGCGATCCGAAGAAGGAAAAGGTCTTTCTGAAGTACATGGACAAGGCACAGGTCCCGATGGCGGGCGTGCGCCACGAAGATGGCTCCTATGACAAGGGCATCGAGGACTTTGTTCCGATGTCGCAATACAATCAGCCAGAACACCGTGCTGCTGTCGCTTCTGACATCGCCGAGCACTGGGTGCATTTAAGCCGTAACAGTGCTTTTCATGCGATCTTGGCCACGCAGTCGATCCCTGAGGCTATTGAGTACTTCCGCATCTTCCGCGACAACTACCCGCAGTTGAGCGTCACTGCACTCTTCGATCCGAACATCGACAACACCGGGGAAGACCAGCTCAGAAAAGAAGACGGCCTTATCGAGGTGCTGGAGCACTACAACGCAAAGTTCGGTCAGCATTTCTCCATGCCGACGCATGATGCCTTTAAGCGCGATATTGCTGCGCGGCTGGCGCACAAGGCGCCATACAACACGCCGGCGTTTACACACGATAAGCAGATTGACCTGCTCATTGTCGTTAATCAGATGCTCACGGGTTTTGATTCGAAGTGGCTCAGTACGCTCTACCTCGACAAGGAGATCGAGTACGAGAACATCATCCAGGCGTTTTCGCGCACCAACCGTGTCTTTGGCCCCGAAAAGCCCTTCGGCTCAATTCGCTACTACCGCAAGCCGTACACGATGCAGCGCAACATCGACGATGCTGTCAAACTGTACTCCGGTGATAAACCCTTTGGGCTGTTCGTCGATCACCTTGACGAGCACCTCATGCAGATCAACCAGTGCTTTACGAGCATCAAGCGGCTTTTTGCTGGCATCGACGACTTTTCTCGGTTGCCAGACGATGAAGCTGATCGCCTTGAGTTCGCACAGGTGCTTCCCGAACTGTACGAGCATCTCCAAGCAGCCCAGGTCCAGGGCTTTACCTGGGAGCAGGGAACCTACCAGTTTGCCGACACCGAGCTTGCAGTGGAACTAACCGAGCCGGTGTACATTGCGCTGCTGTCGCGCTACAAGGAACTTGATCGGTCAGACGGCGAACAAGAGCCAGCGCCAGGCGGAGGAGACGGTGATGACCGCCCGCCGTACGACATCAACGTCCACATCACCCACATCGACACTGCACGTATCGACGCGGACTACCTCAACGCGAAGTACACGAAGTACTTACGCGCTATTGAGGCCGGCCTGCCGCAGGCTGAACTTGATGAGCTGCTCTCAGCCCTGCACGCTGGCTTTGCACGCTTAAGCGCCGACGACCAGGTCTTTGCTAACCGCTGGCTCCATGACATCCAGTCCGGCGATGCTGTTCTTGAGCCTGGTAAGGCCGTGCAGGACTACATCAACGAGTACAAACTCTCACAGCAAGACCGCGAGATCGCTCAGATTGTGCGCGCTATCGGCGTTGATCCTGACCTTCTGCGGTCAATCCTCGCCGCACACGTGGATGAAGCCCACCTCAACGAATACGGCCGTTTCGATGACGTCATTAGTTCTGTTGATCTCGACGCTGCAACGCAGTACGTCTATCAATCGGCGGGAAGGAAACCATCGCGCTTTAAAGTCCACACGGCCATCTACAAGCTGTTACACGAGTACGTGCTGCATCACAGCCTTCCAGCAGACCTCCAAGAAGCAGCAGAGGAGGCATAACCATGCTTGTTGGTATTGCGCGTGTGTGTCCACGTCGAAGCAGGGCAAAGTCTCGGCACCTTGCGTGAGGCGCTCATCGACGCCGGCTACGATCCGAACCACGCTTACGCGGGAACAATTTCCGGGACTAAGTGGCAACGGCCGGGCCTCGACGACGCACTGGCGTGCATGAGGCCTGATGGCGCTCTCGTTGTGACCAGACTCCACCGCCTCGGTCGTGGCCTGGCTGAGACTGTGAATACGATCGCTGATCTGGCTAGGCGAGATATCAACGTCAAGGTGCTTGAGCCTGAGCTAGACACATCGCGTCCTGGCGACAAGGTGGTGTTCAACGCCATGGCAAGCCTTGCTGACTGGGAAGAGACCTTCTGATCCAGCGCACCCGTGAGGGTGTGGAACATGCCCGAGCACAGGGCAGGGGCGCCGGGCCAAAGCCGAAGCTCAGTAACGAACAGGCGCAAGCCGCCAAGGAGCTAATCGACGGCGGTAAGTCCGTCAGCGTCGTAGCTCGTACGTTCAACGTGTCCGGGCCAATGATTTACAGGGCCATCGAGCGTATGGACACTCAAACCCAGCACTAACCTGCGCCACTTGCATTAGGCTGGGGTGAATAGATGTATCGAAAGGAATAATAGTCCATGGGGAGCCCAGTTTACGGCAAGGGATTCTTCGACGGCCGTACCACCGGCAGGCAAGAAGGAGCTGTGATTGCGGTGGTGGCGACAGCGGCCTTCTTGGAGGGCGGTCGTTATCTGAACCGGAAGTTCAAGGATTGGAAGCAACAGCGGGCCAAAGATGCCGAAAAACCGGGCACCGTGCCTTCAGAGGAGACTGAATCGGTCAAAGAGGAAATGATCGAAGAACCCCAGGAAGATTCCGTGTCCCCGGGCTCCGACTCAACCTAAAGTGGATCGCCGCAGCTTGCGCAGTACTCTTCGCCGTCTTCGTAGATCATTCCGCAGCAGTAGCTGGGGTAGCCGCTGTCCAGGTCATTTTCGACGTAGCAGTCGTGACAGACGACGTTAACTGGGTCTGGGCGGCCGTCGATCTGAAAGCCATCGATGTCATAAAGGTCACTTCGGTCACCGACTGCCCCACAAACTCCGCAGATTTCGGTCTCTTCCTCGTAGGCTGCGTCAGTGGCTGAATCGTCGCGGACTTCCTCATCCTCGGATCCGAAGAGCCGACCGAAGATTCCCATCATGCTCCTTAACTTGAAAGGATTATAAACTGAGCCTAGCACGGTTGGTTATAATCCATTGAGCGCTTCTGGAGGCAATTGTTCGAAGAATCTGAACAGTGTGTCCGACCTGCTGGATGGCAAGCCGTCCAAGGGAAAGTCGAAGAAGAAGCCCACAGCCGGGAGGCGGCACGAATGACAGCATCATTATGGGGACGAGCTGTCAGCCTTTCGGAAATAGAAGCTAATTAGTGATAGGTATCGCCGTTGCTGGTTTATGGAGTCACTGTATCCGAGGATGAAGAAGCATCTGGTTTGTCGGCGCCTGACCCCCTTCTACATTTCATTTCTAGTGGGATCTGGTGATGTGCCAGCGTGCCTGTTAGAAGAGCAGGCTCAGCGACGTCGGCGATATACCTTGCGAAGTAAATTGCGCTCCTTCACCGGCGACACACAGGCCCCAGTTGCGCCAGCCCGCTGGATCATGATCGCCACTTTGGCGTGAAGCCCCATGGGTACTTGTTTCTCATATCTTCTGATATCCGCCCCCTGGTTCAACATTTCCTAAACTGAAATCCCGAGGATGTCGGGGCCGAATACTGTAGACGGGTAAAAGCGGCAGCTTCCGAGCCGGAGCTGTCGGTGTTTTACTTCTGCGGCAGGAACAGCGGGTGCTGGTGAAGGGGGGCTTCGTCATACCTGCGGTGGCAATTATGTGGAAGCATGGGGGCCATGAGCGCTAATAAAGACACTTCCACGAAGCAGCCCTACAATTCCGCTGGCGAAGGTTGGACGTACCTCACCCAGCTGGACGCAGAACACAGCCAGGCAGAGGGGGAGGGCCGTGCCGTCCCTGAGGTTCGCATCCAGGAAAAGCTTGGGCACGCGTCCGTCGTCCGTATCAGCTTCCGAAAGGGCGACGTCATGGCGGATCACCATGCACCAGCGCCGATCATGGTGCTTGGTCAGACCGGTGAAGTTGAGTTCGACGTGGGTGGGGAGACACTTCTCATCAAACCGGGCACCGCAATCTCGGTGGCGGCGAACGTCTCCCACGAACTGCGCGCGGTCGACGGACCAGCCACGGTGACCTTGATGCTGATCACCGGACCTGAGGCTTAAAAACTCCGCCACGACACGAAAAGCAAAACAGTGCCAGAATGGAAGTATGGCTGATTTTGAGAACCCCATTGAGGTCCTGAAGGAAGACGAGGCCCTGGAGCTGATGGGCGACCAGCAGCTCGGCCGCCTGGTCGTTCGCATCAAGGATGACTTCGACATCTACCCGCTGAACTATGTGGTGAACGAGGACAAGATCTACTTCCGCACCGCGGAGGGCTCCAAGCTCTTCACCGTGTCCATCAACGATCGGGTGCTTTTCGAAGCCGATGATCACACCGAGGACAAGGCATGGTCCGTCATCGTGAAGGGACGCGCTCGCATCCTGGAGAGGACCGACGAGATCCAGGAGGCCGACGAGCTGCCGCTGAAGCCGTGGCTGCCGACCCTGAAGTACAACTACGTGGAGATCACCCCTGAGGAGATCTCCGGCCGGCGCTTCCAGCTCGGTGAGGAGCCGGAGCGCTACTAGATCCAGCAAAAGTCCCCCATCCGGTGAGTGCCAGCACTTACCGGAGTGGGGGATTTTCTGTGCCCAGCTGGGCATTAGGGAAGCCTGCTAGTTGGAGGTGGAGGAGCGCGCCGGTGGTGAAGGGGAGAGGGCGCTAGTCGCGGGGCTCGGTGCTGTGAGCCGGAGCTGTGACCTCGGCGTCCGACTCTGCATCGGCAGCCGCCGACTCCCCAGAAGCCTCCTCCTTGGGGTCGGTCAGCCCCCTCGTGGTCCCCGGCTTCCGAAGCTCATAGGCCTCGCCGAGCGCGGGGAACATGTCATTGCCACGCAGATAGCGCACCACCGAGTTCACCAGTGCCGCCACCGGCACCGCGAAGACCGCGCCCGCCAGGCCGAAGAGGTACGTGCCCGCGGCCACCACCACGATCACCGCCAGCGGGTGCAGCGCCACCGCGTGCCCCATCAGGAAGGGCTGCAGCACGTGCGTCTCGATCTGGTGCACCGCCGTCACGATGATCACCATGACGATCGCGGTGAACACGCCCTGGTCCACCAGGCCGATCAGCGCCGGCACCGCACCGGAGATCAGCGCGCCCACGATCGGGACGAAGGAAGCGATGAAGACCAGCACCGAAATCGGAATCGCGAACGGCACCTTCATCACCCAGCAGCCAATGCCGACTGACACCGCGTTCAACGCGGCGACCAGCACCTGGACGTGGGCGAACGTCCCCAGCGAGACCCACCCGCGGCGGAAAGCCTCATCCATCGGCACCTGGGAGGCCCGGGGCGCCAGGGACACCAGCCACAGCCAGATGCGCCGGCCCTCGTAGAGGAAGAAGAACAGGGTGATCAGGAAGATCAGCAGCGCGGCCCCCGAGTTCACCGCCGTCGTGCCCGTGCGCACCGCGCCGTCCGCGATGGTCTTGGAGTTCTCGGATAGCGCGCCCTGCACGTGGTGGACCATGTCGGAGAGCTTCGCCTGGGTGAGCTTGAAGGGGCCGTTCTCCAGCCAATCAACGATCTGATTCACGCCCTCCCGGGCGGAATCCCGCATCGCGGGCACCCCAGAGATCAGCTGGGTGGTAAACAGCGTCACGCCGGCCGAGATGAGTCCGATCAGTCCCAGAACCGTCAGCAAAGACGCCAGGGAGCGGGGGAGGCGCAGCTTGACGTCGAGAAAATTAACGATCGGGGTGAGCATCGCGGAAAACAGCACCGCGATGGCCAGCGGCGCCACAACCACCGCGAGCTTCTCCACCAACCGGGCGCCGACGATCGCCCCGCCCGCGATCAGCAGCAGGCATGCGCTCCACCAGGCGGCGAGCACCAGCCCGTACGGCAGGTGAGCGCGAGAGGGCAGAATCCGCTGCCTCTGCTCGGAGATAGTTTCAGCCATGCATCAAATAATAAGCCCGCGGGCGGCCCGCCACCCACCCTGCTGCAAGAAAAGCAGGGGGGGAATGCGACCGGGGAAGCCCAACGCATGTGGGGCCTCGAGCATTCGCGTTTTAGCGCTTCAGCCCCGCGATCATGGTCTTCAAGTTGCTGCGCAGGAAATCCTCGTAGGTCCCGGCGACCGTGCCCGGCTTGCCGAGCTCATCGGAGTGCAGTGGCTCGTCGAAGATCGGAATCCCGGCCTCCTTCGAGACGGTCTTCATGGGGCGCGTATCCACGTTCGACTCCACGAACAGGTGCTTCGGGCGCTTGTCCTTCAGCTGGCGCACGAGGTGTCCGATCTGCGCGGGGGAGCCGTTTTCATCCGTGTCGATCTGCCAGATATACAGCTGCTCCATGTCGTAGGTATCGACCATGTACTGGAAGGCGTGTTCGCTGGCCACGAGCACACGATCTTCCTTCGGCAGCGCACCGATCTGCTCGCGGTAGTCGGCGTCGATGCTCTCCAGCATGGCCTTGTACTCCGCGCCCTTCTCCTCGATGTGCTCGGCGCGCTCGGGCAGGGCCTCGGCCAGCGCCGCGGTCACGTTTTCGGCCATCGCGATGCCGACGGTCGGGTCAAGGAAGGCGTGCGGGTTGATCTCCTGATTGCCCTTTTCGTCCTTGAGGTACTTCGGTTCCACGCCCTTGGTGGTCTCGACCATCTGGGAATCGTCCAGGCCCGCGGTGTTTTTCAGTTTCGCGAGCCAGCCGTGCTCGCCGCCCTCGAGGTTCAGCCCGTTGTAGAACAGCAGGTCGGCGTCGCTCGTCGCATCCAGGTCCGCGGGCAGGGGGTCGTAGTCGTGCGGGTCCGTGCCGGTCGGCACGAGGTTATGGACGTTCACCGCCTCGCCGCCGATCTCCTCCACCAGGTCCGTCAGCAGTGTGAAGGTGGTGACGACGTTCAGCTGCTCACCGTCTGCCTTCTCCTCCGTCGAGAAGGTCACGGCCCCGAACACGAGGGCACCGCCCACCAGGAGGGCCAACAGCGCGGCCAGTGGCTTATTGCCCAGCGAGCGAGCAATCAGTCCCTTGCCTGGCGCGAAGAGGAAAGCCAGCAGGAACAGCGCGCTGGCGGTCAGCACGATCGTGACACCGGAGGACACGTTGTAGCTATAGCTCAGGAACAGCCCCACTACGGAGCTGAGCGCCGAGATCGCCACTGAGAGCCCGATCATCACTCCCAGCCGGTTCGTCAGCAGGTACGCCGCCGACGCCGGAGTGATCAGCAGGGAGACCACCAGGATCACGCCCACCGTCTGCAGGGAAATGACCGTCACCAGCGTGAGCACCACCATCAGCCCGTAGTGGATTGCCCGCACGGGCACGCCAGCCGACTGCGCCATGATGGGGTCGAAGGTGCTGAGCTTGAGCTCCTTGTAAAAGACCAGCGTGAGAATCAGCACGGCAGCGGCAATACCGATCGAGAGGTTGCGGTCGGCGTCCTGAACGGTCAGGACGTTGCCGAAGAGGATCTCCGTCAGATCCGTCGCCGTCTGTGCTTTCGCCATGAGCAGCACGCCGATCGCGAAGAAGGTGGAAAAGACGATGCCGATCGCCGAATCATTCTTCACCGTGGAGCGTTCGCTGATCAGCCCGATCGCCAGTGTGGCGAGTAGGCCCGCGACCACCGCCCCGAGGAAGAGGTTCGTGCCCAGTAGGTAGGAGGCCGCGACCCCCGGTAATACGGCGTGCGAGATGGCGTCGCCGATCAGGGCCATGCCGCGTAGCACGATGAAGCTGCCGACGATGCCGCAGGCCACGCCCACGATCACCGAGGTGATCAGCGCTTTTTGCAGGTAGCCGTGGCTGAGTAGTGAGTCGAGGAACTCCGCGATCATGCCTTCTCCTCCTGGAGTGCTGCCTGCCGTGGCGTGGGGTTTTCTGCCGCCGCCGGCTCGCGGATGACGAGCGCGCCGAAGGCTTTCTGCAGCACGTCGGGGACGAAGACCTCCTCGGTGGGGCCCGCCGCGACGAGCTCGCCGTTGAGGACGATGAGGTCGTCGTAGTAGTCGCGGACGGTGTTCATGTCGTGGTGCACGACGACGACATGCTTGCCGTCATCCGCCATCTGCCGCAGCAGGGTCACGATCGTCTTCTCGCTGGGGACGTCGATGCCCACGAAGGGCTCGTCCAGGAAGATGTATTCCGCGTCCTGGACAATGGCGCGGGCAAAGAGGACGCGCTGGAACTGTCCGCCCGAGAGTTCGCTGATGTGGCGGTGGCGGAAGTCCCACATGTCGACGTCCTTGAGAGCCTGGGTGGCTGCGTCGCGTTCGGTCTTGCCGGGGCGGTGGAAGAGCCCCAGGCGCGGGTAAGTGCCCATCAGGACGGTGTCGAAGACGCTGGTGGGGAAGTTGCGGTCGAGGTTCGAGCGCTGCTCGATATAAGCGATTTTTTGGCGCTGCTCGGCGGGGGCCTTGCCGTCGAGGGTGACGGGGTAGTCGGCAGGGGTGCCGGTGGTGCTTGTGCCGTGGACGTGACGCTTGTCCAGGATCTGAAGCATCGCCTTCATGAGGGTGGACTTGCCCGAGCCATTGGGGCCGATGATGCCGTGCATGCCGGGGGAGTCGAGGGTGAAGCTGATGTTCCGAATCGCGGTAGTCGCGCCGTAGCTCACGCTCAACTTTTGGACGTTAATACTCATGGCAGCCAAGAATAGTGTTCAGTTCAATGAATCACCAAGTTCAATGTATTGAACTTTGGGGTGGGGTGGTGTTGGGGGTAGTGCCAGGACCGCCATGCGCGTTGGCGTAGGCGGTGTCTGGTGCGGGCGCTATGGTTAGAGGGAATCGAGCCCCACCTGTCACATAAGGAACACGCCATGCAGCGCACCACCCGGACCCATGCCCGCCACCACCGCACCCTGCGCGGGCGCATCCTGCGAGGTGCTGCGGGCCTGCTCGCCAGCCTCGGCATGGCTGCTGGGCTGGGCGTCGGCGCGGCCGGGCAGGTGGCGGCCAACCCGATGGGCTCCCTCGACGCAGCGCTCACGGCCACCGGTCAGCCGGGCCCGCACCGCGTGCCGGGGCACTACTTCACCTCGCCCACCGCGCCGGCTGAGCAGCAGCGCATCAAGCCTCGCGCTCTGCTGGGTCCATCCACCCCGATCATGGTGGGCGACAGCATCTGCACCCTCTCGGTGGCGGGTATTGATGCCGCGGGCAACAAGGTGGGAATCACCGCCGCTCACTGTGGCGTGCCGGGCAGCCCGGTGCGTTCCCTCGACGCCCCCGAGGCCGGTGTGATCGGCAAGGTCGTGAAGTTCGGCAACCTGGACTATTCCGTCATCCGCCTGCGCCCCGATGTTCAGCTGACCCGGAACTACGGCCGCGTCGCGCTGAACCGAATCGGTGGCCCGGTGCCTGGCGTGCCAAACGCGGCCTGCAAGACTGGTGTGGCCACCGGTACCAAGTGCGGTCCGGTGCTGGGGCAACTCGGCCAGACCTTCGTGAGCCACATCTGCGCATCCCTCGGGGACTCCGGTGCACCCGTCTACGCGGGCGGCCGCCTGGTCGGCATCCTCAACGGCGGCTTCCAGCCGCTGCCGAGCTGCACCACCCCGCTGCAGGGCCCGCTGCACTCCCCGGCGGTGTCCACCACCTGGGATGCCATCGCGGCGGACATGAACGCGCTCGGCGGTTCCGGCGCGGGCTTCCGCCTGCCCTAACGGATAGCGTGAGCGGAAAACGCTAGTGCGCAGCACTGGCGTGCCGGCGCACAGCAACGCCCCTGACGCCCAAGCGCGAGCGCAGAACCCTCGGTCATAAAGCTGCCCCCGACGACACATCGTCGGGGGCAGCTGCGCGTTGGGGTAGGGTGCGCAGGGGCCTCAGGGAGTGAAGGCGGGGCTAGCCCAGCCGACCACGGCCAAGCTGCAGCAGCGCCTTGGCGATCTCCACGCCCTCGGAGCCGAACTCCTCGCGGAACTGGTTAATAATCGCAACCTCACGGGTGTAGACCAGGCGGGTACCGCCGGAGCCCAGGCGGGTCTTGCCGATGGCCTTCGAGACGGCGGAGCGGCGGTGGATCGCATCAATGATCGTCCGGTCCATCCGGTTGATCTCCTGGCGATACTTCTGAATCTCCTCATCGGAGAGCGGATCATCGGTACCGGAGGGCATGCGCACCTCGAAGTCCTTAGCCGGAGCCTCCGGCCCATCCCCGATGCCGGGGTTCATCGCTGCGCCATCTTCGCTAGTCATAGCTTTGATTGTACGTCGCGCAGCCGTGTCTGGGGCATCTACTAGCCTGGTAGACGATGAACACTCCTGATGAGCAAGACAGCCTCTTTCCCATGACCCCTGGTGCCGCACGTCCGGCGGGCCAGGCGGCCAGCCACGCCGGCGAGCAGCCAGCCACCGGTGCGAGCGGACCGGAGGCAGAACAGGCCGAGGAACTGCCGCTGCCAGAGCCGGAGTTCGACCCTGAGTTCGACCCTGGGTTTGATGCGGCCCCGCCCCCGGAGGACGCCCCACCCGCGGGCTACGAGGAGCTGGTCGCGCTCATGAACGAGGCCACGGCCCAGCCGGGTGCGCAGGGCGAGCACGCCCCCGCGCAGCCGACGGAGAGTCAGTCGCAGGGGCAGCGCCAGCCACGTCAGGGAGCGCAGCACGCCGGGGACGTCGACGACTTCCTGGGAACTGCAAGCAGCGGGAACCGACGTCCTGACACAACCGCGGTGAACCCCTTCGACCGACGCCACGCGCCGGACAACCGCGAGCAACTGCTGGCCGGGCTCAACCCGCAGCAGAAGGAAGCCGTGCAGCACACCGGCAGCCCGCTGCTCATCGTCGCGGGCGCGGGATCAGGGAAGACCAGCGTGCTGACCCGCCGCATCGCCTGGCTGCTGTCCACCGGTGTTGCGCCCTGGCAGATCCTCGCGATCACCTTCACCAATAAGGCCGCGGCGGAGATGCGCGAGCGTGTCGCCGACCTCGTTGGCCCCGCCGCCGAGCGGATGTGGGTCTCCACCTTCCACTCCATGTGCGTGCGCATCCTGCGCAGCAACGCTCACCTCGTGGCGGGGCTGAATACCAACTTCACGATCTACGACTCGGATGACTCCAAGCGCCTGATCACCATGGTCATCAAGGACCACAACCTGGACGTCAAAGAATTCGCGCCCCGCGGTGTGCTGTCCACGATCAGCAACTGGAAGAACGAGCTCGTCGGGCCTAGTACTGCGAAGGCTGAGGCGGACGCGGACAGCAACTTCCACAAGCAGACCGTCGCCTCCCTGTACGCGGATTACCAAAAGCGCCTCCGGGCGGCGAACGCCGTGGACTTCGACGACCTGATCGGCGAGGTCGTCGGCATCCTGCGCAACAACCCGCAGGTCGCGGAGCATTACCGCCGCCGCTTCCGCCACGTCCTCGTCGATGAGTACCAGGACACCAACCACGCGCAATACGTGCTGGTCTCCACCCTGGTCGGCGAAGAGGGCAGCGGGGGCGGTGAGCTCGCCGTGGTGGGTGATGCGGACCAGTCCATCTACGCCTTCCGCGGCGCGACGATCCGCAATATCGAGGAATTCGAGCGCGACTACCCGAACGCCCACACCATCCTTCTGGAGCAGAACTACCGCTCTACGCAGACCATCCTCTCCGCGGCGAACGCCGTGATCGACCGCAACACCGAGCGGCGACCCAAGAAGCTGTGGACCGACCTCGGCCAGGGCGAGAAGATCGCCGGTTACGTGGCGGATAACGAGCACGACGAGGCCCGCTTCATCGCAGGCGAGATCGACCGGCTCGTCGACGAGGGCGTGGCCTACGGGGATATCTCCATCATGTACCGCACCAACAACGCCTCCCGCGCGCTGGAGGACGTGCTCATGCGCTCCGGGCTGCCGTACAAGGTCGTGGGTGGCACCCGCTTCTACGAGCGCAAGGAGATCCGCGACATCGTGTCCTACCTCAAGGTGCTCGATAACCCGGAGGACACGGTCGCGCTGCGCCGCATCATCAACACCCCGCGGCGAGGCATCGGCGATCGGGCGCTTGCGCAGGTCACCGTCCACGCTGAAGCGCAGGGGGTGAGCTTCGCGCAGGGGCTGCGGGATGCCGCTGAGGACAAGGTCGCCCGGCTCGGTGGGCGCGGTCGCAACGCCATCGCGGGTTTCCTCAGCATGATGGAGAACTTGCGGAAAACGGTCGAGGATGCGGAATTGCGCGCCTCCGACGGCAGCCCGCTGGGCCTGCCGGACCTGGGCGCGATCATCGCCGCCATCGTGGAGCAGAGCGGCTACCGGGCCGAGCTGGAGAAGTCCAATGACCCGCAGGACCAGACCCGGTTGGATAACGTCAACGAGCTGATCAGCGTGGGCCACGAGTTCAGCCAGGAGGCTGCCCACCAGAAGGCCTACGAGGAGATGCCCGCAGGCAAGGCGGTGCAGCCCGAGGTGCAGCTCAAGCAGGACGTCGCCGACGCGATGCTCGACGAGGGCGAAGCCCCGCTGGGCAGCGTGCAGGCCTTCCTGGAGCGGGTCAGCCTGGTCGCCGACGCCGACCAGATCCCGGAAGAAGGCGCTGGCCAGATCACGCTGATGACCCTGCACACCGCCAAGGGGCTGGAGTTCCCGGTGGTTTTCCTCACCGGCTGGGAGGACGGCCAGTTCCCGCACATGCGTGCGCTCAGTGACCCGACGGAGCTCGCCGAGGAACGCCGCCTGGCGTACGTGGGAATTACCCGTGCGAAGGAAAAGCTTTACATCTGCCGCGCGATCACCCGCTCCGGCTGGGGCGCGCCCGTGAATAACCCGCCCTCGCGCTTCCTCTCCGAGGTGCCCGAGGAACTGGTGGAGTGGCTCCGCGAGGAACCGGACTGGGCGGGATCCTGGGGCAGTGGTGGCTATGCCGATGGCTCCAGCTTCGGCGGTGGCTCTGGTTACTCGGGAGGCTGGGGCCGCTCCGGGGGCTGGGGCTCGGGTAGTTCTGGCGGCTACGGCAGCCGGAGTGGCGGTTTCGACGGCGGGCGTACCTTCGGTGCGGGCCGTGCAGGTTCCGGATTTAGCTCTGCAGGAAGTGGCTCTGGTGGCGCGTCCGGCGGCAACTCCACCGGCTTCCGGCCGGGCAAGCCTGCGGGCAAGGGTGCGGCCGCGAAGGGCAAGAAGAAG
>NZ_JASONC010000039.1:0-4052 GCF_030217065.1 Corynebacterium sp. UMB4614 | reverse complement strand
GCTCACAATGAACATCCTCTCCTACGGACACAACATCCGTACAAGTTGGGTGTCCACTAAACGAGGGTAACCTCACACCCTATAGGTTTTCCGCAGAACCTATATGTGTTTCTGTGCACCCCCATATGTTGTCTGTTTCTAGCGGTATTTCGTTGTACTTTGCGCATCGAATAGTTATTTATCGACGACACTCCGTGGACTTCAAGTTCAACGTCTAACGCCGGGCGTTAATGACGCTTCGCGTTATTGGGGGGGGGTAGGTTGAAGCGCGGTCCGTTCGTTCGTCGACGCAGCCGCCGCCGGATTCTCGGCGGCGGTTCCGTCCCGAATCTCGGGGACATCCTCCATCTGCGATAACGTGCGCGAGCTCGACCACGTCCAGACGACGCTTGGTCCCTGAGCAGCTCGATCCTTTCAAAATCCGCGCTGGAGAGCCAGCGCGCTGGGCGAAGGTGTGTCTCAGCGCTTCGCTTGCGCAGCCCGCAGGCCGTTCAAAATCACGATGACCTCGGCGACTTCGTGTACCAGCACGACGGCGGCCAGGCCCAGTACACCGCTGATCGCCAGTGGCATCAACACGATGATGATGGCCAGAGACAGCACGATGTTTTGGTTGATGATCCTGCTGCCTCGGCGGGCGTGCTGCAGCGCCTGCGGGATCAGCCGGAGGTCGTGGCCAGTGAAGGCGACGTCAGCGGACTCGATCGCGGCGTCAGAGCCGGTTGCTCCCATCGCAATGCCCACCGTTGCGCCCGCCAGTGCCGGCGCGTCGTTGATGCCGTCGCCGATCATCGCCGTCGGCGTCTTGGAGGAGAGTTCGGCGACGATGCTTACCTTGTCCTCCGGGCGCAGCTCGGCGCGCACGTCGTCGATTCCGGCGATTTCAGCCAGCGCCCGGGCGGTGCGAGTGTTGTCGCCGGTGAGCATGCTTACTTCCACATCGTTAGTGTGCAGGGTCTGCACGGCTTCGGGCACCTCGGGCCGCAGCTCGTCGCGGACCCCGATCGCCCCGGCAAGGGCGTCATCGACGGTGACAAGGACACAGGTCTGGCCCTCGGACTCCATGCGCTCAACGTCTGCCTTTAGTGGCCCGGCGTCGATCCACCGGGGGCTGCCCACCAGCACCCGTCGACCTTCGACAGTGCCGCCGATGCCATGTCCGGCTTCCTCGCTGATGTCCTGGGCAGCGGGCGCTTCGGGCACCGCTGCCGCGATCGCCGCGGCGAGGGGGTGCGTCGATTGCTGCTCAACTGCCGCCGCGAAAGCAAGCACCTGAGCCCGATCGAATCCGTCTGCCGGAACCACGCCGGTAACCTCGGGCTGGTTGCGGGTAAGGGTTCCGGTCTTGTCCACCGCCAGGTGACGGATTCCACCGAGCCGCTCGAACGCCGCGCCGGACTTGATGACCACGCCGAACTGGCTGGCCGCGCCAATCGCGGCTACGACTGTCAGCGGCACGGAGATTGCCAGCGCGCACGGCGACGCTGCGACCAGGACCACCAACGCGCGGGTGATCCACGTCTCGGGGTCGCCCAGCAGCGAGCCAATCACGCCGACCAGCACCGCCAAAATCATCACTCCGGGCACTAGGGGTTGGGCAATCCGGTCGGCGATCCGGGCGCGGTCGCCCTTTTCCGCCTGCGCCTGCTCGACCAGGTCCACGAGTGTGGTCAGCGAGTTGTCCGTTCCAGCTGCGGTCGTCTCGACCTCCAGCGAACCGGCGGAGTTGATCGCTCCCGCGGCCACCTCGTCGCCGGGTGCGACCTCCTCCGGAATGGATTCTCCGGTGATCGCTGAGGTGTCAAGGCTGGAACGTCCAGACCGAATGATGCCATCCGTGGCGATCCGCTCTCCGGGGCGCACGAGCATCAGCTCGCCAACCACGAGGTCCTTCGCTGCGACCTCGGCCGTCGTACCGTCGCGCAGCACCGTCGCGGTCTGCGGTACCAATTTCAACAGTGCCCGCAGTCCGCCTTGGGCCCGGTCCATCGCCTTGTCTTCAAGCGCCTCGGAGATCGAGTACAGGAACGCTAGCGCCGCCGCCTCTCCGACGTAACCGAGGATTACCGCGCCGACCGCGCTGATCGTCATCAGCAAACCAATGCCGAGCTTGCGCTTCGTGGCAAGGTTCCGGATAGCGCCGGGCGTGAACGTATACGCCCCTAGCAGCAGGCCGATCCAGAACAGAACTGTCGCGGGTGTCTCTAGTCCGGACCAGTCCAGCGCCAGACCTATGCAGAGGGCTACGCCGGAGAAGATCGGCAGTAGCAACTCGGGGTCCTTCCACCATGGCCGATCGAGATCTTCGATCTCCGTGGCTGGTTCGTGTTCGCATCCACATGCTGAACTCATGCGTCCGCTCCTTTTCCGTCGCAGCCGGGCACCGAGCACTCAGGGTCGATGCACTGGGCGTTTTCGTCGACAGCCAACGTCGCGTTCACTAGTGCGTTGAGCGCTGTCGCGAGGTGCGGATCGGCGATTTCGTAGCGTGTCTTGCGGCCCTCCGGCTCGGCGACGATGATGCCGCAGTCGCGCAAGCAGGTCAGGTGGTTCGAGACGTTCGAGCGGGTCAGGTCCAGGTCGCGCGCAAGCACGGCTGGGTAGCTCGGGCCGTCGAGTAGGGTCATCAGGATTCGGGAGCGCGTCGGATCGGCCATAGCCCGGCCGAGCCGGTTCATGACGTCGAGGCGTGAAGCAATAGTCAGCATGTGTTGAACTATACAGTATTCACTGAAATATTCAACACGCACTGAACTGACGTTGGAGCGAAGAGCTTGCGACCTGCAGAAATTAGTCGATGGGGTAGCCGATAACTGGGCTTTTGTGGTTCGGCTGCCAACCCAACGCGGGGGCGAGGTGGGTGGCGAAGTTGTCCAAGATCTTCACGTTGACGTCCACGCCTATCCCGGTGGGGATGGTGTTGAACAGGGTGTCGGCGGACATGACGGCGGCGTCGGCTTTGAGCGTGCTGTCCGCTGGTGTGCCTCCGATGCTGCTGCTTATAAGGTGGCGGGCGCTCCATGAATGCAAGGCGTAGGTCGCGCCTGAGGTCAGGCCGAGGAGGATGCCGTGGCTGACTGAGTCGTAGTCCGAGTTTCCGCACCCCCCTGGCCTCTGGTGTACGCGCTAGCCCCGCTCGGGGTAGCGCACGAGGAGATCGTTGCCGATGACTGCGCCGTCGTTGAGCGTTGCCTCGCTTACCTTCGCCTCGGCTGCACCCAGGCCCATAATGTGGCCAACCTCGTCACCGTGGGCGATGAGGTGGTCGGCGATGATACGCCGGTGGCAGCGCCACCACACCGCCTCGGAGCACATGATCGCGGTGGGAGTTTCGGCGGCGTTCGCCCGTAGCTGCGAGAGCGCGTCCGAGAACTCCTCGCCGAGCGCATGGTCGGCGTAATTGTGGAAGCTGCGGTTACGCCAGTTGCCGTTAACCTCAAACGGCACCGAGTGGGACACGTTGCGCCGCCCGGTGAGGCCCTCGCTTCTGCTGTAAGTGATGCCACATGTGGGAAGGTGTTCGGCAAGGTGGTCGTCGTTGAACCACGGGTACTTCCTGGACCCGGGCAGCTTGCGCACATCCACGATGGATGTCACACTGGCAGCTTTGATCATTTCAGCGAAGTCCTCGAAGTCGAGGTTGGAGTGGCCCACGGTGAAAATGCGCATGTCGCCAATGCTACGCGCCAAGCGATTACACTTACATCGGCTTCACGAATGAGAAGGTGAATTTGCAACGACACGTCGTGGATTTCAAGTTCAACGTCTAGGGGGAGACTGAAGTGCCGCCCCTCGCAATCGCCTAGCATCGGCACTGCTGGGGCGCGCCGGACGACTTGTCCGTCGCCGAGTATCGGAAGGCAACGCTATCGTTCTCGGGCGCGACCAGAGATATCCAATTGGCAGTTAATGCTGCTTATAAACGCGTAAAGTTCAAGGTCCACGTCCAAAATTCTAAGGAGAGTTGGCCTTGAGGGGTTAAGTAGCAAAAAGTGTGTCTGCCCGGCGTGTCGCCGGGTGGGCCCTTTTTATCTCATGGGCCCTTTCCGGAT
>NZ_JASONC010000038.1:0-4448 GCF_030217065.1 Corynebacterium sp. UMB4614 | reverse complement strand
CGCGAGGACGGCCGCGAAGGCGACGTATTCAGCCTGATCGGGCCGAAGCGCTACGACGCCCCATGGAAGGACATCGAGGCCTTCCTGGATCGCATGTCCCCCGGCGGTCTCTCGTCCGTTCCCCAGTCCCTGCGGTATTTGATTGACGACGCCACCAGGGCATTCCAGCAGGGCTCCGCCACCGAACCCCACTCGGCTCGTGTCCCGTCTCGCGTGGATACTCCCCAGCGCAACATCATGGACATCACTGGGGACTCCACCGAGATCGCCTCGGAGATCGACGGCGCCGTGGAGGGTTTTCGCCGCGCCCACGACCAGGCCATCGCCGTGGACCCGGCGGACGGCACGAAGGCCTCGGACACCCGGACCTTCCGCTCGCCGCGGGAGATCATGTCCGAGCTGCGCCGCGCCTATACCGCGGGCACACAGGTGCGCCTGCACTACGTGGACTATGCGGGTGCCACCAGCCATGACTGGATCTCCATCGTGATGATGACCCCCTCCACCATCTCCGCGGTGCTCGAATCCACCGGGGAGAGCCTCACGATCCAACCCCACCGCATCGCTGCGGTGGACGTGCCGTGCTAGAGGTTATGACGCAAGTTTATTGAATTCCAGAGAATTTCTGAACATCCGGCGAGCGAAGGAAACGCCCGGCCATTTCCACAGCTGGCTGAGAAGAATCTCCTTCGATTACAAGGGACGCAATCGCCAATTCCCCTGTCGTTCCAGCGAACCAGCCATTGGAAAGCTTGCCATCAATTTCTGCTGTACCAGTCTTTCCGCCAAGTGCACTAAGATCACTCAACGACCTAGCTGAACCGTGGTCAATTGTTGATTTCATCATCGTCCGGAGGCTTTGAATAGTTGTATCGCTGACATGCTGGTCTGCCTGTTTATTCACTACTGTCTGTTCGCCTTGAATGAGCTGTGGAGGAACAAGCAAGCCGCCGTTAGCGACAGTCGATTGCATGAGCGCAATCCCAAATGGACTAGCTAGAACCTCGCCCTGTCCAATAGAAGCCTCCACACGAGGAGCTCCAGCCGGTGTCCGCGGCACCGAACCAGTAAGTGTGGTCATCCCTGGTACGTCGAAGTCGGAGCCAATTCCGAGTTCTAAAGCAGTCCGTTGCAGATCATCTTCTCCCAAACGATCCGAAATGACCGCTTGGGTTGTGTTACATGATTGGGCGAAAGCTTCTTCCAGTCGAACGCTACCTAGATCGAAGTCATGATCGTTGGGAATCTTGCGTCCAGCGACGGTGATATTGCTAGGACAAGGTAGTTCCTCATCCATGCTGACTGCCCCTGCCTCTAGTGCCGCCGCTGTGGTCACAGTTTTGAACGTCGATCCCGGTGGGAATAGCCCGGTGAGTGCGATTGGCCCTTGGTTATTTGCCTTGTCATTTTGTGCAACGGCAAGGACACCTCCTGTTCTAGGATTGAGCACGACTAGAACTGCGGCACGTTGCTCACTGTCCACTGCTTGTTTTGCTGCGCTTTGCAGTGTGTTATCCAGAGTGGTTGCGATTGGCTGAACTCGGCGAGGCGGCTCAGAGGCTACCGTCGTCATACCTTGTGAACTCTCAGCGCGTATCGACCATCCTGAATTAGCATCGAGCACTGACTCCCAATATTTGTTCAATTCAGCATCCAGCGGAGAGTTAAGAGTTTTGGACACGCTTAAGAGACGCCCCTGCTCCACAGTGGAAATTCCCTCAAAGGTCCTAAGTTGCTCTTGTATCTTCCGGAATTCTTCCTGCCTCAAAGTGAGGAGCACGGTGTCTTCATCCTAAGACTCTCCCAAGGTCTGCTCGATCCACTCCTTAGTCGTTGTGGGAGACACTGGTGCAAAAATCTGGGCCAATTCCTGCGCTCTAGAGGCTATATCTTTGCGACCTCGTACCTGAATAACTTTCGTCCAGGTCATATATTCATTGCCCAAGCGATCTTTAATTGGAAGATCGTACTGTTTATCTTCAGCAAAAAAGAGTGCGGAATCATCGCTCAACTGAGCTTCGAAGATCGAAGGCAACCATTGAGGCTTACCATCCTGTCCACTAAGGACGAGCCGACCATTGCTCTCCAACTCCACACCATCTTTGGACCAAGTCACATGAGTATTCTGCTTTCCATTGGAAATATCAGATTTTTCGATGTTGACCTTCACACCATGAAGTGACTGCCGAAATTCATGAAGGGCGCGCTCCGGGTCTGGATGATCCAGATACCGTGCAGCCTTGCTGTCATCTCCCGCGTTGAAAGCTTTGAGAAATACGTCTGAGTCTGATTCCCACGGTAGAGCTGAACAGCTGCTCAACATCACTGCGGAGAGCGAACAGAGTGCAATCACCGACTGACGGAAACGATTGTGCTTAGTCATCATGGGAGTGACGTTAAGTGAGACGCATTGGATGCCACCAATATCACATAATGCAATTGTCTCATTTCATTCACATATAGGCGATGGTAGAAGTGTGTATTCAAGTGGCAGAAATTCTAACGAAGAGCGTCCACGAGCAGTCTAGCCACTTCGCCAATAGCACCATCGTGAGTACTCATTGCTTGTTCTGGCACCACCTGTTTCAGCATGATGGACACCACAATGGGCTCCTCGCCCTCAACCTGGATAATCGAAGCTTCACCATGGAGAAGTCCTACAGTGCCCGTTTTTCCATAGATATCAACGCCGCTTGGAGGAAAGCCTGAAGGAACACGGTGACGCCACACCTGCAACCCCAAGAGTTCACACATAGATCGACGTACCGCTGCACTATCGTCTTTCCAAACCTGTTCCAAGTCATTAGTTATTTCCGCCAACGAAGAGACTGCAGAAAACGCTATATCTGTACTACTCCCCCCTTGGGATTGAACATATTGACGCAATTGTTTCTCCGCCGTCACTAAGCTATTCCGATCTTGCAAGTCATAATGAGGTGGAAACCGTTTAAGAAATGCTTCTCGAGCCCACGCAGGCAGTAGACGCAAAATCTCGTGGGCGGCCACGTTATCTGACACCGATGCGACTTGTTTCATTAAGTCTCGGAGACTCACGTTCACTGCGTCATCAAAGGCAGCGAACCCATACCCTTCGTAAGTTCCTTTGGACGGTGCAACGTCAACACGAAGACGAGGATCCAGATCACCTCGTTGAATCGCTTCCAAAGTGAGGTGGAGGAGCCGGATTTTATATAAGGATGCCACCGTAATTTTCTCGTCTTGTTTGCGTCCGATAGTCACCCCATCGTGCAGTCGCGATGCACACCACCATCCCTCACACCCCGACCGCATCAACACGTTTTCCAGGGCCATCTCCATCCGTGCAGTCATTGGTTAATCCTTCGACAAATTCTTTCGGCGACCGCCATGGCCTCGGCGCCATTGTCCATCCCACCTCGGCGAACCACTACATCCACGGAAAAATCGAAACGGGAAGGAAGCTCAATAGCATTGTCAAACTGGTGAAAACCGCGAAATACCAAAGACATCCCCTCCCCTCTTCCAATCAATAAGCCCCTACCTAGAGCATCCTCTGAATCATTAATTTCGCAAGACACACCCGACCGAAATAGCTCTCTCGCCAAACCACTGGCTGCACTTGAATTGTCATTCAGGTTCTCCACCAGCAGATTCAATTGAGACAAGGTCTTATCCAACCTTGAATACCCCGGCGGCACCACTAGATCACGTGACAGAGAAAACTGCCTCGCACTGCGGTGAGTACCCAAGGGAACCGGAGCTTGAACAAGCCCCGCATGAATAGCGCCTTCTTCAACACGGGCAAGAATCTCAACAGAAGGCAGTGACGACAAAACTACTCCATCATGCTGCTGTGCCTTTGCTGCAATACGCGATCCTATCTCGCTTGGAAGCGCACTACTGATGGCCAAACGAAACCCGCTTTGCGCACCACTTCGGATACCGTCAATCATCGAATGCATAGTCTGAAGATCGCGATTAATCACCCGGGCATATGGAAGCAAGGTCAACCCTGCCTCGGTTAGTTTCACTTCCCCCGCCCCTCGGATAAATAGCGGTGTACCTACACCAGCTTCTAAGCGCTTAATGGCATTGGAGACAGGCGGCTGACTCACTCCCAGTCGCGCTGCCGCCGCTGTAAAACTACCGGTCTCCGCTAAAGCCACGAAATACTGCCATTGGCGCAGATTTCCCGTCTGAGCAATCATGGGTCTCAGTATAGTGGAGCACGAGTTCGCACCACTGCAGCGTAAAATGATGTCTTTGGCTTGAGCAACACCGTCGCGGTGGCGTCGATAAACAAAAAGGAAGTGACACACAGCGTGGGCATTGGAAACGGACCGCTCATTGTGCAGTCGGATAAGACCGTGCTGCTGGAAATCGACCACGAACAGGCGCAGGAGGCGCGCACCGCGCTGGCACCGTTCGCGGAGCTGGAGCGCGCGCCGGAGCACGTGCACACCTACCGC
>NZ_JASONC010000037.1:0-6216 GCF_030217065.1 Corynebacterium sp. UMB4614 | reverse complement strand
GTGTTCATTGTCTGCTGCGACGGGCTCAAAGGCTTGCCGGAAGCCGTGGAAGCCACCTGGCCGAATTCCATGGTGCAGACCTGTATCGTGCACCTGATTCGGGCTGCGAACCGGTGGGTGTCGTATCAGGACCGCAAAGGTGTCTCCCGGGCGCTGCGTGAGGTCTACACGGCCACAAACGAGGACACCGCCCGTGCCGCCTTGGATGCGTTCGAGGCCAGTGAACTGGGCCGGAAATACCCGCAGTCGGTCAAAGTTTGGCGCGACGCTTGGGAGCGGTTCGTGCCGTTTTTACAGTTTCCGCCGGCGGCACGCCGGGTGCTCTACACCACGAATTCGATCGAGTCGCTGAATGCTGAACTGCGGAAAGCTACCCGTAACCGCGGGCAATTCCCGAACGATACCGCGGCGCTGAAGACGCTTTGGTTGATGATCTGCAACATCGAAGACAAGCGCGCTGCGCAGCGAGCCAAGAAAGCGAAGCGCGACGTTGAGTGCAACGGCTATATTGAAGGAGCGAAAGCCACCGGGTGGAAACAAGCCATCAACCAACTAGCCGTGGCTTACCCCGACCGATTCGCGGACTACTTGTAAACCAAACCCCCGCACACAAAGAATCGGACACCCTCAACTCACGGGCAAGATCCATCTTTGTCTCACCGGCAAGGTGGCGCTGGACAACTTCCTTCTTGATGTCGAACGAATACTGCTGCTTTGTCGGTTTCTCCACAAGACATAGCCTGCCATGCAGCTGAAACCGACGATAGAGGTCGCGTGTTGCGCTTGTCGAGACCCCGACCATGTTCGCAGCTGCTCGGTACCCCATGCCCCGCTCGAAACACTCCACCAACTGCTCGCGCTGATATTCGCTCAGCGAACTTCGTGCTCTCAATGGAAACTGCTCCTCACTAGTTGGTAACTGATTTCTCAGTCCAACTAATGGGGAGCAGTTCATGTGGCGGGAGGTTTTCGCGTGTCCGGGGCTCAGCTCCCAGTTAGCCGTTGATCACACTGGCGCTAAAGATTCCGCCCCGCTGCTGTGCAGCGGGGCGGAACGGGACAAGGGGAGGGCTTTAAGCCGGTGTCTGGTCAACCTTCTTGAGGCGGGAGTAGACCAGGGCAGAGAGCCCGACGAAGGCGATGATGCCGATCCACTGCGCAGGGCCGGCGAAGCTCTCGCCGACCACGGCCAGGGCGTCGCCGTTGGAGGTTGCCGCGATGATGCCGGCGTTGATGACTCCGAAGAGGGACTCGCCCACGATCAGGCCGGTGGCCATGAGGACGCCCATGCGCTTGCTGCGCTGCGGATTAGCCTGCTTGTCAGCCCACTTGTTGTAGACGTACCCCAGGGCTGCGCCGATAGGGATGATCAGCGTGAGAGATGCCGGAAGGTACATTCCCATGCCAACCGCGAGTGGTGGCAGGGAGTAGCGGGAGGACTTGCTCAGCACCTCGTTGATGACGATCACCACAACACCGATGGCTGCGCCCAGGCCGATGAGCCCCCAATCCAGGGAGTCGCCGAAGATGCCCTCGGCGACGGAGCTCAGCAGTGCAGCCTGAGGCGCTGCGAGGGCGTCGGGGCCGGCGCCCGGTGCGCCAGCGAAGCCGAAGCCCTTGCGCATGAGCTCCATGATTGGCGGGATGATCGCGGAACCGAAGATGACACCGAAGATGAGGGCCACCTGTTGCTTCCATGGGGTGGCGTCGACCAGCTGGCCGGTCTTGAGGTCCTGGAGGTTGTCATTGGAAATCGTCGCGATGCCGAAGACTACCGAAGCAGTGAACAGGGTGTAGGCGACGAGGGCAGTGGAGTCGGCCTCCCCACCCACGACGACCTTGATCAGCAAGGCAGCCGACAACACGACGATGATGCCGACGCCGGAGATGGGGGAGTTCGAGGATCCGATGAGTCCTGCCATGTAGCCACAGATCGACGCGACGATGAGCCCCACCAGGAGGGTGTAGATAATCGACAGGGCGATCAGGCCGGTCATGTGGTGCGTGATGGTGGTGTCCTTCACGAAGAGCCACAGGAGCAGGCCTACCGGCAGCATCGATGCCAGCGTGACCCCGGCGACGATGGGGAACGGGATGTCCTTCTCAGTGAGGTCCACAGCCTGGCCATCGTGGCGGGCACGAGAGGAGGCGAGAGCCTCCTTGATGCCACGGATGATGGGGCCGATGATCTTCAGGAGGGTCCATACCGCGGCGATGGCCATGGTTCCTGCGCCGATGAAGCGAACTTCGGAAGAGAAGGTGGTCGTGACAATCTCGGAGATATCTCCCTCGGCCGAAATGAGACCCGACGTGCGCAGCGGCATGAGAACCCCGTAGGAGATGACCAAGCCAACAATCATGGCGGCACCGACGGACATACCGACGAGGTGACCGACGCCGATCAGGGCGAGGGAGAGCGAGCCGCCCATCATCGTGGCGCCAGGGCCGAGGCGGAAGTAGGAGGATACCGAGGAGGCTGCGAGCTTCATGGCGGAGATGATGGACATCACCGCAGATGCGATGGAGCCAAGGATGATCAGACGCAGCCCCGTCTTGTTTTCCTCAGCGGAGTCCTGGTTCTGGGTGTCGCCGACCTTGAGCACCTCGGCGGCAGCTACCCCCTCGGGGAAGGGGAGGTCTGAGCCCGTGACGAGCGCCCTGCGCAGCGGGATGGAGAAGGTCACGCCGAGGATGCCGCCGATGGCAACCATGGAGGCGGTGGTCCAGTAGGGGAAGCCCTGCCACCAGCCGACCATGATCAGGCCGGGGAGGACGAAGATGATCGCAGAGAGTGTGCCTGCCGCCGAGGCGATGGTCTGCACGATGTTGTTTTCCTGGATGGTGTGATCCTGGAAATTGCGCAGAATAGCCATGGAGATCACGGCCGCGGGGATCGAGGTGGCGAACGTCAGGCCGACGCGCAGTCCGAGGTAGACGTTGGCCGCTGTGAAGACGAGCGTGATGATGCCGCCGAGGAGAACCGCGCGGAGGGTGAACTCTCGGACGGGGGAGCGGCGGGGCGCTGCAGGGTCTGTGCCTACAGCCGCATTACCGGTGCCTGTTGAGCTGGACATGGGGTGAACTTTCTGGTCAAAACTTTCATGTTCTGACGATGATGGTAGACCCCACAAGCCCTAGAGATGAATCTCGATTTCCTTTGCCGTCTGCCGAAGCGCGTCCCCGAACTTCTCAGCGGGGGAGTCACCCATGCGGGCGACGGGCCCGGAAACGGATAGTGCAGCTACCATCGTGCCGGTCGAGTCGAAGATCGGGACGGAGGCGGAAGCCAGGCTGGCGTCGCGTTCTGCAACGGATTCTGAGATCTGGGTTTGACGCACGCGCTCTAGCTCCGCGGCGCTGTACGCGGCGGTGGGGAGCACCGCCTGCTGCAGCGAGACGGGAGCCCAGGCGACCAGGATGCGGGCAGCGGAGCCGGCGTTGAGCGTCATCCGGGTGTTGCGAGGAACGGTGTCGCGAAGGCCCGTGGCAGGTTCCGCGTTGGCCACACAGAGTCGCTCGAAGCCGGAGAGCTGGTAGACCTGGACGGATTCCTTGGTCTGCTCCACGAGCTTCGGTAGGAGGTGCTCGGCCGCTTCCTCCAGGCGCGGGCTGGTGCGCGGGGCGAGCTCGGCGAGTGCGGGCCCGGCTGTCCACTGACCGTCGGCCTGGCGCTCAATCAGCCGGTGTTTCTCCAGTGCCACGGAGATCCGGTGGGCGGTTGCCCGTGGCAGGCCGGTTTCGTCGCAGACTTCCGAGAGGTTGTGCGGACGGGCTGCGATGATGGAGAGGATGTAGACCGCGCGGTCGAGGACCTGGATGCCGCTGATCGCCGGGATGTCTGGTTTCTCGGCGGCGGACTGCGCGTGTCCGGGGTCGACCCCCAACTGGGGTGGCTGTGGTGCCGAGTTGGTGTTTCGCTCCGATGTATATCCCATGATTTGATACTATACATTCCATCAAGTGGAACTGGCGAACTTTTCGGATGACTCCCGAGGTTCGCAAGATTCTGGAAATGAGGAGAGCGTAGTGAACACCACAACTAATACCACCCGCGGCGCAACAGAAAAGCCGCTGACGCTCGCCGAGAAGGTCTGGCGCGACCACCTCGTCGCCAGTGGATCGGACGGCGACCCGGACCTGCTGTACATCGACCTCCACCTCGTCCACGAGGTCACCTCGCCGCAGGCCTTCGACGGACTGCGCCAGGCCGGTCGTCCCGTCCGGCGTCCCGACCTGACCATCGCAACCGAGGATCACAACGTCCCCACGACCGGCGTCGTTGGCGGCAACCTGCTGGACATCGAGGACCAGACTTCTCGCCTGCAGGTCTCGACCCTGCGTAAGAACGCCGAAGAGTTTGGCATCCGCCTGCACTCGATGGGCGACATCGATCAGGGCATCGTCCATACCGTCGGCCCACAGCTCGGCCTGACCCAGCCGGGAATGACGGTGGTCTGCGGCGACTCGCATACCTCCACTCACGGTGCCTTCGGCTCCATCGCCATGGGCATCGGCACCTCCGAGGTCGAGCACGTGCTGGCCACCCAGACCCTGCCACTGAAGCCCTTCAAGACCATGGCCATCGAGGTCAGTGGCGAGCTGCAGCCGGGTGTGTCCGCCAAGGACCTGATCCTCGCCATCATCGCGAAGATCGGCACCGGAGGCGGCCAGGGGCACATCATTGAGTACCGTGGCGAGGCTATCGAGAAGCTGTCGATGGAAGCCCGCATGACCATCTGCAACATGTCCATCGAGGCCGGCGCCCGGGCCGGCATGGTTGCCCCAGACCAGACCACCTTCGACTACCTCGAGGGCCGCCCGCACGCCCCGCAAGGAAAGGACTGGGAGGACGCCGTCGAGTATTGGAAGTCCCTGCGCACCGATGAGGGTGCGGAGTTCGACACGGTCGTCCACATCGACGGCTCCAGCCTCACCCCGTTCATCACCTGGGGAACCAACCCGGGCCAGGGCCTGCCGCTGGGCGCGACCGTGCCCGCACCGGAGGATTTCACCAACGACACCGACCGCGCCGCCGCCGAGAGCGCCCTGGAGTACATGGACCTGACCCCAGGCACCCCGCTGCGCGACATCCCGGTGGACGTGGTCTTCCTGGGATCCTGCACCAACGCCCGCATCGAGGACCTGCGCGCCGCCGCCGAGGTGCTGGACGGCCGGAAGGTTGCGGACAGCGTCCAGATGCTCGTCGTCCCGTCGTCCACGCGAGTCAAGCAGCAGGCAGAGGAAGAGGGTCTGGACAAGGTCTTCCTCGCCGCGGGCGCTGAGTGGCGCACCGCAGGCTGCTCCATGTGCCTGGGCATGAACCCGGACCAGCTGACCCCCGGCCAGCGCTCCGCCTCGACCTCCAACCGCAACTTCGAGGGCCGCCAGGGCAAGGGTGGTCGCACCCACCTGGTCTCCCCGCAGGTCGCAGCGGCAACCGCCGTGCAGGGCACCTTCGCAAGCCCCGCCGACCTCTAAGCGAACACGTCACCCACAAGTTCACCCACGGAACCCACGAAGGAAGCCACACCATGGAAAAGTTCCACACCCACACCGGTGTCGCAGCGCCCCTGATGCGCTCCAACGTCGACACTGACCAGATCATCCCCGCCGTGTACCTGAAGCGCGTGACCCGCACCGGCTTCGAGGACGGCCTGTTCGCAGGCTGGCGTCAAAGCCCGGACTTTGTCCTCAACCAGGATGCGTTTAAGAACGCCTCCGTGCTGGTTGCGGGACCGGACTTCGGCACCGGCTCCTCCCGTGAGCACGCCGTCTGGGCGCTGATGGACTACGGTTTCCGCGTTGTCCTCTCCTCCCGCTTTGCGGATATTTTCAAGGGCAACTCCAGCAAGGCCGGGCTGCTGGCCGCTATCGTCGAGCAGTCCGATATCGAGCTGATGTGGAAGCTCATCGAGCAGAACCCCGGCATCGAGATGACAGTAAACCTCGAGGACCGCACCGCGACCCTGGGCAGCCATACCTTCAACATTGAGGTGGATGACTACACCCGCTGGCGCCTGATGGAAGGGCTGGATGACATCGGCCTGACCCTGCGCAAGGAAGAGAAGATCGCCGAGTTCGAGTCGCAGCGCCCGAGCTTCAAACCGAAGACGCTGCCAGCCCGCACCGCGGACTAAGTGGCGGATTCTAGGGGTCGTTGCAACATTTCCTAGCTTTCAGCTAAATCTAACAGCTCCGCCATCCGCTCCGCAGGAG
>NZ_JASONC010000036.1:0-7746 GCF_030217065.1 Corynebacterium sp. UMB4614 | reverse complement strand
CTTCGTGCTCTCAATGGAAACTGCTCCCCACTAGTCGGTAACTGATTTCTCAGTCCAACTAATGGGGAGCAGTTCATCTAAAGAACCACGCGGGGGTTGTGCTGTGTGTGGAACACGGTGGGACTTGTTGGTGGTGCTTGGGGCGCGTCCTAGTTTTTTGGGTATCGCTACCAGCGAGTAAGCCGAGGCTTTGTATGGTTAGGCTACCCTTGGTATTGTTTTGAGAGCGTTGCGCGTCATGCTGTGCCCGTGACCTGCCGGAGTAATCTTTCTGGATATTTTGGGTCGCTTGTACCGCGATGTCTTGCTGCAGCCGAAGCACCCAAAACTCTCACACTTTAAGGCCCGACATGTTCCTGAAGAAGACTCTGAGCCGCCGCGCGGCTATCAAGACCACAGCAGCTTTGGCTGTATCCGCCCTCGTTCTCACCGGTTGCGCGCGAGGGGAGGAGCAGGCAATGAGCGGATCGCGGCAGTTGGGCTCGGGGACGCCGATACACTGCTCGCTCTCGGAATCCAGCCTGTCCTGGTAGCGCCGTGGGGTGCGGAGGGCGATGTGGACGCCTCGGGCGTTGGCCCATGGGCAACCGACAAGCTTGGTGACGAGAAGCCAGAAACTGTCTACGGCACCGGTAGCGGCTTCACTGCTGAAGTTCTGGAAAAGATTTCGGCTGCCGATCCCGACAAGATCATCGCTGTGAACAACGCCGTGGATGAGCAGGCGAAGAAGGCTCTCAACGACATTGCCCCAACCACCGTCAAGCCAGAGGGGACAACGGACTGGCAGATCCCGTGGCGAGACCAGGTAACCCAGATCGCGGGGGCAGTGGATAAGAAGGAGGAGGGTGACAAGCTCGTCGAGGAGACGCAGAAGGCTTTCGAGGACTTCCAAAAGCAGCACCCCGAGCTCAAGGGCAAGCGCGCAGCTATCGTCATGCCCTACGAGGGCAAGATTGGCCTGTACACCTCCGGCGATGGTCGAGGGCAGTTCATCGAAAACTTGGGCTTCGACATTCCGAAGGAGCTTGAGGGCAATGGCGGTGAGTTCTACCGCGACATCGCTCCCGAGAACTACAACGAGCTCAACAACGTGGATTACCTCTTTGTGCTCGATTACCAGGGGGCGGCAGACACTCTGAAGAAGGATCCAACCTTCAGCAAGCTCGAGGTGGTTCGCGAGGGCAAGGTGTACTGGATGGAGGACAACGTCGGTAACGCGATGAGCATGCCCAACCCCCTGACCATCCCGTGGGCCGTCGAGAAGTTCTCCGACGCGGTCTAGCTGCAGAAGCTCTGTGATCAAAGCGCTCTCACCGCTCGCCTCTCCCGCACAACGCCTACGTGGCGGTGCGGGAGCTAGGCGTACCCTGTGCGTTGTCGCGGTTACGCTTGGCGCACTGGTTTTTCTGGTGCTTTTGATGATCGCCTCCCTGTACCTAGGGGCCCGCAGTCTGTCGATGGGGGAGGTGACCAGCATCCTCCTGCACGGGCCGCACCACGCGCCACATTCCACCGCCGGGGCAGAGCAGGCAGGGATTATTTGGGACCTGCGCGTGCCCCGCACTCTCTTGGCTGTGTTCGCGGGCGCAGCCCTCGCCATGGCGGGAGCGATCGCGCAGAGCTGGACACGCAACCCCTTGGCGGACCCCGGCATCATCGGTGTCAACGCCGGCGCGGGATTCGCGGTCGCCGTCTCACTCACCGTGGGGTGGGCGACGACGGTCGGGCACCGGGCAGTGGCAGGGCTTATCGGTGCGGCCATTGCCGCGCTGGTCGTCCTGCTTATCTCCCGGGTCTCCCGCGACCCATTGACGCTGGTGCTAGTAGGCGTCGGCGTCACCTTCACCCTGCAAGCAGCCACGAATATGCTGAGCCTCTATTCCTCCGACACCCTGGAGGGGCTGCGCCGCTGGACCGTCGGCTCTACCGCAGGGCGCGGTATGGATGACGTTCTGATGGCTGCTGTCGGCCTAGCCCTCGGGGCATTGTGCGCGGCGTTAGCGGCACGGCCACTGGACCTTCTGGCCATGGGTGAGGATGCGGCTCGTTCCCTGGGTGGCTCGCCCGCCCGAGCACGTCTGCTCGCCGCCGCTGCGGTGGTTATTCTTGCCGGTTCGGCGACCGCCACCGTGGGGCTTGTTACTTTTGTGGGCTTTGCCGTACCGCATTTGCTGCGGCCTGTCACCGGCCCTGGGCTTACGCGCTTGCTGGTGCCCACCGCGGTGGTTGGCGGCGCTGCCACGTTGTTGGCAGACATTGTTGGTCGTTTCGTGCTGCACCCGAATGAACTCGAGATGTCGATTGTTCTGGCTATCGGCTGTGCGCCCATCATGGTCGCGGCGGTTCGTCGTCGGCGAGGCATTTCGGGCTCGAAAGACGCGGAGGTGGCAGTGTGAGCGGGATGACGGCATTGCACGCAGTCAAGCGCGCTCGCACCAGGCGTATCTTCCTGGCGACATTAGGCTTCGCCGCCGCCACGGTGCTGGGTTATTTCCTCATTCTTGGGCAGGGGGCTGTGAAGCTCAGCCCGGCTGAGGTGCTTGATGTTCTCACCGGTGGCGGTACGCGCCAGGCGATCAACGTTGTGTGGGATCTGCGCCTTCCCGTGGCCATCGCCACCGTCGTGGTTGGCGCGGCCCTGGGGCTCGCCGGATCATGGACTCAAGCCATGGCCCGCAATCCGCTAGCCAGCCCCGATATCCTCGGCGTTTCCGGGGGCGCAGCAGTGCTTGTCGTTGCGGGCACAGTGCTTGCCCGACCGGCATGGAGCGAGGGTATCCCGACGTTTTGGTGGCGTGCGGGACTCGCCCTCATCGGCTCCCTGGTGATTGTCGCGTTGCTTATGCTGCTCGGTGGCTTTGGTACCTCTCAGCGCGTGGTGCTCATTGGCCTGGCGCTTTCTTTTCTTACGCAGGCCTTGGTGCAGTATCTTTTGCTCAAAGCAGAGCTGACCCGTGCTGCCGATGCTCAAACGTGGCTTGCTGGTTCCACCGGCTTCGTACGCACCGAAGCGTTGTTGCCCATGGTGTTGGGCATGCTGCCTTTTGTGGTCTTGGGTCTCGTCGTCGCGGTCGATCTTCCACTTTTTGCTCATGACGACGCCACCGCTTCCACCCTTGGCGTGAATGTCACCCGGGTGCGCTCGATCTTGCTTATCGCAGCGACCGGCATCGTTGCGGTCGTGGTTTCCTTTGTTGGGCCCATCGGTTTTATCGCGTTGCTGGCTCCTCAGTTGGCCAAGTTGGTGGCCGGTACCCCTACGCCTCATCCGTTGTGTTCGGCTGTTGCGGGATCCGCGCTCATGGCCGTGTGCGCGGTGGTGGCAGGTGCGTTGCCCTTTACTGCTCCTGTGGGGTTGGTGACCGCGATTATCGGCGGACCTGCGCTGATTTGGCTGGTGTGGTCGGCCGCGCGTCGCGGAACTGTGAAAGGAATGACCCAATGAGTATGCGAGTCGAGCACGTGACGGTCGGCTACAGCGAGGACCGGAGCATCGTTAAGGATGTCTCTTTTGAAGCGCAGCCGGGGCAGGTCACGACGCTGCTTGGCCCCAATGGCTGTGGCAAGTCCACCCTGCTCAAGGCCCTGTCCAGGCTTCTCGTTCCTAGCCAGGGGCGGGTGCTCGTCGCGGATAAGGACGTCCACAGCTTGGGCGCCCGCGAGGCAGCTCGTCTCATCGCGCTCTTGCCGCAACATCCGATCTGCCCGCCGGGGCTGACGGTAGGGGAGCTGGTGGAGCGTGGGAGGCACCCCTACCGGCGCGCGCTGTGGGGTGGGAGCGAATCGCCCTCCGAGGACCGGAAGAAGGTGCGGGAGGCGTTGGAGAAAACAGCGACTGACCACCTTGCCGCTCGTGATGTGGCGGCGCTCTCTGGTGGCCAGAGGCAGCGCGTCTGGATGGCGATGGTGCTGGCGCAGGATACGCCAGTCGTGTTGCTGGATGAGCCGACAACTTACCTAGACCCAGCGCATGCGATGGAGATCCTGGGGATCGTGCGCGAGCTCGCTCGGGAGGGCAAGACAGTCGTGACGGTGCTGCATGACCTCAGCCTGGCTGGTGCCTTCAGCGACACCATGATCGTGATGAAGGGCGGGAAAAAGATCGCGCAGGGCGCACCGCGGGAAGCGCTAACGGAGGATGTGCTCCACGAGGCTTATGGCCTGCGCGCTGAGGTGTGGGAGGATCCCCGTGGCACAGCGCCGATCATCGTGCCACGAGGAGTCGTCGACAACCCCACCCAGGCCTCCTAGCGCCACACCGCAGAGGGCGGTGGCTAGGTGCTCGGGGTTGGCGTCATCTGACCCGAGCTAAGGGCGAGCCCTGCCGATGAACCAGTACGGGCACCATTGCACGGAGTCGCTCTTAAGACCCCACGAGTCAATGACGTGGCGCCGTACCTCTTTGCAGAGATCTCCTTCGCCCGCGACCCAGACATATGACGCGCGGGTGGCGGGGTGCTTGGCTTCGTCGAGTTGGCGAAGGTGCGACAGGGTGGCGCCGCTGAACTCTGTCGTAGGGCGGAGAATAACTTTTAAGCTGCCTACCTTGTCCTGCCAGTGTTCACGTAGCAGCGGTTCCAGGTCGTGCTGGCTTTCGGCAAGCACAATCACGTGCATCTCGGGTAGTTGTTCGGGCGCGAAGGTCTGCGTGTACTCCAGGATGGCGCGGAGGGAAGGCGCTGCAGAGGGGTCGGCAATCAAGGTCTGGGAAGTCTGCTGACGATGCCACAGACCCTGGCATGTCCACAGAGCGACGTCATCGCCGACGTGGGCGTTCAACGCCCAAGAAAGCCCGGGCCCGATGTGCTCGTCATCAGGGCTGTTTATGCCGTGCGTAACCACATCGAAAGTGAGGATTCCGCGTTCGGAATCAAGTGTTCGGACGGTGTACCAGCGCAGACTCGGGCGCCGCCCCTCCGGCATAGCCGCCACGCTGGCGCGGATGTTAATGCCACCATCGTGATCTGGAAGGTGCAGCTGCGCGCCGGGGGTCGGGGGCATGAGGAGGCCAAAGAACTCATCAGGGCCAGAGAGTTGGCAACCCATTAGTTCGGGTGACTGGACGGCGATCCGACGCAAATTCTTTGCCGGAGCACTGATGCTGCAGACCACAGCGCGGATGATGCGATGACCGCGCTCGCTTGGGGTATCGAGCAGCTGGTGATCAACGTATGAAGCGGGTCGGGTGGCGCTGATCGCGAGGGGATCCATGGTGTTCTGGCTCTTCGACATAATGCTGGTAAGCCTACCCTTAGTGTGAGCTGGGGTTGGGTCTGATGGTCAGGGGGAGGATCGTGCCCGGGGCTAGAGCGCACACAACCCCCGCCTGGCTCTCAATGAAAACTGCTCCCCATTAGTTGGACTGAGAAATCAGTTACCGACTAGGGGGAGCAGTTCACGAACCGAGCGGGGGTTGTGCTGTGAGTGGCTGAAACCAGAGGTCGCTGAATCGCTATTTCAGTGCGCCGATCCAGCTCATCTTCTTGCCGTTATGCAGGATCGCATTGCGGTAGATTCGCGCCACCAGTGCCAGCACAGCGATGACCACGATTACGCAGAGCCCATAGGCTGCGAGTACCGCTGACAAGCTCATGTGCCCGGCCACGTACTGCAGCGGGGCGACGGCCAGGCTGAACGGCGGAAGCCAGCCGAGCACCTGCATGATGGTGCTGTCGAGCGCGTTGAAGCCGAACGCGGGGGCATAGATCATGCCGAAGACGAACAGCAGGATCGGCATCTGCGTGGACTGTAGGTCTTCGGTGCGGCTAACCATCGATCCCGCGGCAGCGCAAAGACTGCCGAAGAAGAGCATGCCCAGGATGAAGGAGACCAGGATCATCGGCAGTACCGACATGTCGAACTCGAAGCCATCGGCCAGCCCGGAGATCGACAGTGCCGCCACGCTGGCGAGGACGATCACAGCTGTGGCTACCAGTCCCACGATGGTGTTTCCAATGAGCTTGCCCGCGAGGAAGTCCAGCGGCCGCACGCTCGCCAGGATGATCTCCACGACGCGGGAGGATTTCTCCTCGGTGATGCGCCCGCCGATATTTCCGGCGAAGAGCATGATGAAGAAGGTCATCAGCATCATCCCCAGCATGACGGTGACGATGGCGCCCATCTGCTCTTCGACGGGGTCCTCGCTAATATCCGTGGTTTTCACGTTCGCGGCACCCATCGCCTCGCCGAATTCCTGCGGGTTGATGCCGAGCTTATCTAGGGCCTCATTCTGGGTCAGCGTGCTCGTCACGGCCGCGACGGTGGCCTGGACGCTGCTCTTGGGTTGCCCGTCGCTGAGCAGCTCGTAGCCTTCGTCGGTCTTGAGCAGGGCTGCGTCGATGTCTTCCTTCACCGCGGCTTCCGCGGCATCGCGGCCGGTGGCGTCGGCGACGGCGAGTTTTTCCACGTTCTCACCCAGGGCGTTCTGGACCTGGTTGAACTGCTTGGCCGATATGCCCACCACCGCGAGTGTCGGGGCGTCGTCCTCCCGGTTGTTGAAGTAGCTGGCTACTCCGATGCCACCAATAGCGAGGATGAGCGTGATGATCAGGGAGAAGATGATTCCCTTGTTCCGCACTGCGACGGCGATCTCACGGGTGGCGACGGTGCGGATCGTGTTGGAACTGGTGTAACTCATGCGGTACCTCCCGCGCGGTTCGTGCTTTCTTCCGTGGCCTGCTGCTTCGCTCCCTGGATGACCTCCTGGAATAGGTCAGTCAGGTCGGGGATGCGGCGCTGGAAGTTGTGCACCGGCCCGGCCGCGAGCGCATCGCGCAGCAGCTCCTGGTCGCGGTCCTGGCGATCGACCTCCAGCAGGACGGTGCCGTCGTCCTCGCCCACGACGGTGGCGAACTCCGGGTACCAGTCGCGCGCCGGGGTGCCGACCTCGAAGACGACCGGGCCGCGCTCACGCAGTTCCTGAACCCCACCCTCGGCCTGCATTTGGCCGGCAGTGATGATCCCCACACGGTCGCAGAGCCGCTGGACCAGGTCCAGCTGGTGGGAGCTGAAGAGCACGGGCACGCCGCGCTGGGCGCGCTCGACGAGCATGTCGGACATGACCTGCACGGCGACGGGATCCAGCCCAGAGAAAGGCTCGTCCAGGATGAGGACATCCGGGTCGTGGATGAGGGAAGCCGCCAGCTGGACGCGCTGCTGATTGCCTAACGAGAGCTCCTCGAGCTTGTCCTGGGCGCGTTCCCCGAGATCCAGGCGTTCCAGCAGGTCTTGTGCGGCGGTGGCTGCAGCGGACTTATCCATGCCGTGGAGGCGACCGAAAAAACTCAGCTGGTCTGCGATTTTTTCCTTGTTATAGAGCCCGCGTTCCTCCGGCATGTAGCCGATCCGGCGGCGCAAGTCGTCGTTCATTGGGGTGCTGCCAAGGCGGACCTCGCCCGAGTCAGCAGCCAAGACCCCCAGAGCGATGCGCATCGTCGTGGACTTTCCCGCACCGTTGGAGCCAACGAAGCCGTAGATCTCGCCAGGTTGGACGGAGAAGCTCATGTCCTTCAGCACGTGGTGGTCGCCGTAGGACTTGTTTAATTTCTCGATGTGGAGGGCCGTTCCTGTCATGCGGTCCTTTGGGGTTAAGGGTCAAAAGGGGATGCGGACGGGATCTTGGAGGATTCCACTTATGAACCGTTCGTACACAGATCAGCAGCGTCGCAGGGCGATTGAGGTTTATAAGCGCACTCAGTCGGTGACGAAGACGACCCGGCAGCTGGGGTATCCGGGGAGATGGACGCT